>JAADGB010000050.1 GCA_013152575.1 Thermoproteota archaeon
GTCTAGGAGGTATTTGTCATTGAATACATGGGCTACCATTTAGCCTTACCCATAAACGCCTCAGGATCTAGCCGGGCGACACCCAGTTCTATATACTCGGGGTCACCCTCATATGGCGTGTAGACGTAGAGGGTCCCCGTCCGGTAATTCACCCGGGTAACTATACCAGGCCTAACAACACCCCCACCAACTACTGCTGAGAGTAGCCCCCTCTCCCAGCCAGGCCTGACGAGGGTAGCACCCTGAATCCTCCTACCACGGACCCTGGCCACGACGCGGAGCTCTCCTCCAACTCTCTCGGCATAGTAGACATGGAGGCCCAAAGCCTCACCAACGAGCCGGGGATCGACCCGTTGGCCTAGGAATATAGGGCCTCCATAAACGGGGACTGAGTCAACCTTGAACCCCCTCTCCCTCGCGCCAGCGAGTGCCTTGGCGATAAGCCTCTCCCTATGTATCCTTCTCTCCTCCCTACTCTTCCTTGAATCAACGAGGGACCCCAACCTGACGATCTCAACACCCCTAAGCTTCCCCCGAATATATTCCTCCTCCCTCTCACCAAGCCCTACGAGAACAACCTTGTCGAAGCCAACCGCCTCAGCTACCGCTATCTTCGAATCAATACCATCCCATACAGTGACCCAGCCATCGCTATCCATGACTAGGGGTCCCTGCCACCCCTTCAGCATTGAGTGGGCGCAGTAGATGTAGCGTGAAAGACTATTGGTTGGCGTAAACGAGCCTACAAAGCAGGTACTATAGACGTCGCCCCCACCTCCGGGGATGAAGGGAGGGTCCCTCACTACCACACTACTAGTGAATCCGGGGCAGAAGTTCTCATTCTGCCCGATATCCACCGTTGCGAATAGGGGGCTCCTGCCCCGCTCCTGCATTATCTTGTTTATGATCCAGGCGGCCAGCGTACTCTTACCAGTATCACTCGGGCCGACAAGGAGTATTCTTGAATCAAGCTCGCCTAGACCCTGTATGGTATCATGCCACTTTTGATAAGCCTCGCTAGATAACCCGGTGGTCTTCCCAGTGTAGCTGGCCCTTGCACCCTCCTCAACCAGGGCAGGCACGCTCCTGCCCACGGGGACTACTACTTGGCCCTCTCCATCTATCCTATACCCCAGTACCTCTACACTACCCTTCTCCACCGTTAGCTTGCCGGGTCCCTGCAGGAGGTATGTCCCCTTGGCCAGCAACCCTTATTACCCCCATCTTGTCATGGATGTGTAATTGCGGATGCCGCGGTAGTATAGCCTGGCCTAGTATGCGGGCCTGTCAAGGCCCGCCTCCGCCCCCTAATCGTTCCTGGATCATGATCTTATGAGTTAGCCCGGAGTGTAACCCAAACTATTAATTATTAAATGGTATTTTTTATATTAGTTATCAGCTAGCAAAGTTTTATAAAGGCCAAGAAGCCAAGAATGAAGCATAGGATCGGTCCAGGGGGCGGAGGCGGACTACAGAAAGCCCGTGACCCGGGTTCAAATCCCGGCCGCGGCGCCACTCAATCCTCATCAATCTCCAGAGAGGCAAACAGTGGGTTATCCTCCAAACAGCTTAACACAGCCCTTCCACTTCGCATCATAATTTATCTCTCCCAGATATACAACCGTCGAGTCTGTTATGGGCGTTGCAGGCTCCACCACGATATAAATGACTTCAGCAGTGTTCCTAATACCAACACGAGCCGAGATCATCGCTCCTGGATCAGTCTCATAGATAAGGTCGTCACCGTTGAGGGACCCGTTATAGATTTTCAAGACAACCAGGTGCTCGCTTGAATCCATCTTTATCGTGATGCTAAGGTTCATGAGAGGCGAGCGGCCGGATACATATATTGGTCTAACGAATTTCTCCTTGGTCATACCGTCGAGTATGAATTGCCCCATTCCAGTCTGCTCGTAGTCATTACAGGTTTCAAGATTCATTAGATAGTAGCCTATTATCGCGAATGCTAGTAGTATTATGAGGATTGCGACTATTACTCTATTGGTCCTCATATTTGGGGACCCCCAATTGTTACTGTCTCATTGAGTGTTTAATAATGAATAATTATTTGTCGCTTGGTAGCATTAGTGACACTACTAGCGCTATCAGGGTGAGCGACGCTAGAAATGCGAAGTAGCTGTAGGGCGATCCTATGAAGACAACGGCGACAACTGCTAATGCAACCGTTAATATCCTGGAGACGAATCCTATGAAGCCCGACGCACTGCCATGGATTCTCTTCGGGTAGAAGGTGCTTATCCACTCCATTATTATCGGGTAGGCTGGTAGCATGAGTAGCCCTATAGCCGGTATTAGGGTTAGGGTCCCTAGCCTGGTTGTCTTGATTGCTAGGAGGCTGTAGACTATTATCCCGAAGAGTGTGACGCCCCTAATGTACATGGTCCTCTTAGACCTCCTCGTTACAATGGTTGGTATAACCGCTACGCCCGCCAGTCCCAGTATTAGGGATAGCGCCACTGAGGGACCCGCTACGTCGCCCAATTCCACGTTTGCTAGGACTGTCTCCAGCCATATGGACATGTTATCGAATAATGCTACTCCAAGGCCCAATATGATGCCCAGCAACCATAGCTCGCGTATTGACGCGACCTCCTTCATCTCCGCTATAACGCTTCTCTCCACCACCACCTCGGGCAGCTCTATCCTCATAGCCGCATAACCATAGATTACCAGTCCAAGCAGCGATACCAGGGCTATAGGGATTAGTAATCCGTAGAGGCCGTGGGCCTTGTATATCCATCTACCTGTGCCTAACGCGTAGATTATCCCAAGGTACATGCTGAAGCTCAGGATTGAGACTATCGTCTCCTTCCTCTCCGGGTAGAGCCTGCTGGCTAGAGGTGCGAAGGAGTTCAACAGGAATGGCTGGCCTATCCCGGCTAGTACCTGGCAGGCGAATAGCCAGGAGTAATCATGGGGGAATGCGAGCCTGAGTATTCCTGCTAGGCCTGTAGCAACTACTCCTACCGTCAGCCACTTTTTGAAGTTGCGGTCTAGGAGGAGGCCACTGGGTATTGTTAGTATTAGGAATAGTGTTGGGAATGTTATAGCCAGCATGCCGACCGCTTCCTTCCTGACTCCTAGCTCGCTGGCTATAAGGGAGCTCGCCGGCGAGAAGGTGACCCATATGGCTTGGGAAGCGAATATAGTTATGGCTAGGCCCAGTACCAGGAGCTTCCTCAACATTACTTGAATACCTCCACCGTCAACTGCCTAGCTATCTCGTCAGCGAACTCTCCGGGGATCGATTCGAGGATCTTCGCTATGATTATCGCGTCGAGGGGCGTCTCACCGATCTTCTCGGCCAGCGAGAGGGGGTCCCTCTCGATAGCCTCAAGCGCCTCAACCAGCTCCCTCGGAGGAGGACTCCTCATAACCTCCTCAGAGTCCCTAAGGTACTGGTCCACTACCTTCTCGTGGACGGGCATCACGGTCAGGTGTATGTTGTAGGGGGCTACACCCTCCACTTTGGGCTGTAACCCTATTACCCATCCCTTGAGGGACATGCCAGCATGGTATTTGAAGAGGTCCATCTCGTCATCCAAGCCAAGCGAGAGTAGCGGTGACTCGACGGGGGCTAGGCTATTGAATCCAAGCCTCCTCAACCCAGCGAGTAATTCGTCCCTAGCCCTAACAACACTGCGGGCCAGGTCTATGTAGCCCTGCTCGCCCAGATAGTTGATTACAGCCCAGGCACCAGCGAGTGGAGCAACGCTCCTAGACGAGAGGACCGTCGTGTTAATCAACGGGTAACCGGGCCATTTCAGGTCCACGAATATCGTCCCCTTCTTCAACTCCTCCCCCTTAAAGAGGACTACGGAGACGCCCTTTGGAGTGTAGCCATACTTGTGGGCGTCGAGGGAGATCGAGGTGACACCCTCAACCCTGAAGTCAAACAAGGGTACATCAATGCCCATCTTCTCGAAGTAGGGGAGTATGAAGCCGCCTACACACGCGTCAACGTGGACCAATACACCCTTATCCGCGGCATATTCTGCAACATCGCGTACCGGGTCTATTGTTCCGAAGGGGAAGTTTGGAGCCGAGACGACTATCAGGGCTGTCCTCGTTGAGACCTTCTCCTTCAACGCCTCGACATCAACCTTCTTCGTCTCAGGATCGACTGGGACCTCGGTTACACGCATGTTCAAGTAGTGGGCGGCCTTCCGGATCGACGGGTGACCTGTCAATGGTACTATTACTTCGGGGACCCAGTCGGCCCGGCTTCCCTTCCTATACACCCATCTCGCAGCCTTAACAGCTAGCATTATGCTCTCCGTCCCGCCGTACGTTGCTGTACCTACGACGTCTGGGCCAGCGTTCATCAGCCTCTTCGCGTGGGATACGATCTCCTTCTCGAAGAACAATGCGCTCTTGAATACTGTAGGGTCGAGGGCGTTGGTCTCCAGGAACATAGAGTAGGCCTTCCTCGCGAGCTCCCGGAGCTCCTCTATACCGGTCTCGTATATGTAGGTGAAGAGTCTGCCCTCTGAGGGGTCTATGTCGCGGGACTTAATCTGGGCTAGGGCTTCGAGGATTCTAGCCGATGAGTCCAACCAATAACACCTAATTCTAATAAATAACTGTGTAAACCAGTATTTATCATAGTTTCAACGGGGGATACTGGTGGGATAGGCTGGAGTCCTCCAATCGTAGACCTCCCTCAGAAGCCTGTATAGCTCCAGCCACTCGTATGCCCTATCGGTAGCCTCGTAGCGCCGCTCCTCCGAACGGTAGACTAGGAGGCCGTTGTAGACTAGGTCTTCCACGAGGGGCCTAGCTCTATCCAATGGTAGGTTTGCTCTACTGGCTATCTCCGATATTAGTAGGGGTCCCTCCTCTACTATCGCCCTCAAGATGTCTGCCACGATGTCTATCCTGCACCTATACCTCACACATACCAGCCAATATCACAAATTGTGAGATCAGGCTAAAAGTCTTGGACCGGGCCTGCCAGGTAATTGGTTGATAGCGTTGAGCGAGATGAAGGTCGGAGGCTCCGTCAAGCTCAAGGGACCCGTATCCTTCGACACCATAGAGATAGGAGGGTCCCTCAAGGTTGAGGGAGACCTAGAGGTAAGCAATGAGTTGAAGATCGGTGGAAGCGGTAGGATCACTGGCAAGTTAAAGGCTGGGCGTGTAAGGATAGGCGGGTCCCTATCCGTCCAGGGTGAGGTCGAGATCGGCGAGCTGGTTATCGGTGGGAGCGCCTCTCTGGCAGGAGGCTATGTGAATGAGCTGGCTATAGGCGGGTCCCTAAAGACGGGGACCCTCAGGGTCGAGAGGGCCCGTATAGCTGGGGGATTCCAGGGGACCCTCATAGGGAAGGAGATCGTGGTTGAGAAGAAGTCTAAGATAAGGGGTAAGATAGTGGCAGAAAAGCTGATCATAAAGCGGAACGCAGAGGTCGAACACGCCATCGCCACGGAGGCAGTTGTCGAGAGGAACGCTGACGTAGACATATTGGAGTGCGTCAAGTGCGTTATCGGGAGGAACGCGTGGGTAGGATTGCTAAAGTACGTCGAGGATTACGATGCCCCAGAGGCCGACGTTGATAGGGTCGAGAAGGTAGATAGTCTAAGCATGAAGCCCGGCTAGAGGAGAGGGTCCCTCCTGCAACGGTAAACACACGTTCTAACAAACCATCCCTCTTCATAATACTCCAACTACACCATCCTAGCGAGGCCAACCAACACGCAATAGAAGGGAGTAGAGGGATGCGTGTCGAGGCCAGGATAGCACTACTCCAAACAATACATGTAGGGGCCTGGGCCGCCTACTTCACAATAACAAGGCAAGTCTATAGTGGCGACTCCTCATTCCTCATACTATTAGCGGCCGCCGAGACCCTGCCGACGATAGCGGGGCTCCTAGGCGGCTGGCTAAGCGAGAGATACGGTTACAGAATACCCCTCCTACTGGGCTCGATAGAGGGCTTAGGGTTAGTACTCGCAGGCCTCCTACTCCATGAGAAGCAACTGTTCTGGGCCTCAGTGTTCGCCGCGAGCCTTGCATGGTCGATTGGAGGGCCGCAGATCTATGCATTCACACTAACCTACTCCGGGAACAGGGCCGAGAGCCTAGGGATCGTGACTGCTGGATCGACAATTGGCTTCACGTTGGGAAGCTTTGCTCCGATCTTAGCGGCACGGGTGGGTGGGGGAACTATACTCTCGGTTATGGGGTTGTTGGTTGTACTCGTCTACCTAATCATAGCGGGGATGGCGGGGCCCCTTAAGCCCGAGGGACCCGGTTACGGCGGGGACGATCGCAGG
>JAADGB010000051.1 GCA_013152575.1 Thermoproteota archaeon
GCCGGGTCCCTTATTGGGCACCTTTATCCACCGGGTAAAAAAGACTGGTGGGTCGAGATTATACGGTTATACACTATACTCTGAATGTATTCTTTATTGAGATTGATTTATCCACCACTCATCCTCAGGCTGCCCTCGAGGTTTAGTGGGGGCAGGTCTTCACGGCTTATCCTCAAGTCTAAGACGTATGGTTTATCGGACTCGAGCATTTCTTTGATAGCGTCATCGATCTCCGCATTGCTTGAAACAGTGGTTCCCTCTGCTCCGAATGCTCTGGCGAGTGCCTCGAAGCTTGGATTAGTGTGGAGGGTCCCGTAAACCCTCCCCCTCTTCTGGATAGTCTGCCTGAGGTATAGGACTCGGTACGAGTTATCATTTACAACTACAACTTTCACGGGGATGTTTTCACGAACAGCGGTCTCCAAGTCTTGCACGGTCATCATGAACTCTCCATCTCCAACTACCGCTATGACTTCGCTCTCGGGGTTTGCAATCTTCGCCCCAAGGGCGGCTGGGAACGCGTAACCCATCGCTCCGAGGTTAGTGGCTGCCAGGAACCTTCCAGGCTTTGATATCTTTATGAAGTCATAGGTGTAGACGATGTGGGTCCCTTGGCCTCCTGTTATGATGTCGTCTGGCTTGAGCTTCTCGGATAGCCTCTTGAAGAAGAGTGATGGGTTAACATACTCTGTATATTTGCGTGATAGTGCCTCGTTGAGCATCGTCTCCCATTCCATCTTGTAACGGGCTATCTCATTGTCCCAATCCCTGTTCTCCTTCCTAACATTGTCCCTTCTCAGCTCCTCCAGCATCATTAGGGCTGTGTAGTAGGGTGAGGCGCGGACCAGATGGGATATGTATATGGGTCTCTTCTCGACGACCGGGTTCTCGGATACTACTATCAAGTCTCCCTCCGGATACAGGGTGTACGCGTAGGTGGCTATGTCGTCAAGCTCGTCTCCTAGAACAAGCACGACGTCAGCAGTCTCAAGGGCCTTGTCCGCCGGGTAGGAGCCTCCGCCGAAACCTACTCTTCCAAGACATCTTGGGTTGAACTCGTTGCAAGCTCCCCTAGCATTACCACTAGTTATGACGTAGGCTCCAAGCCTCTCAGCGATCTCGTCTAGGATCGGCGTTATGTCTTCACCTAGGCTCTCGCCGGTGGCGTAGATGACTGGTTTGTCGGCTCTCAGCATAGCCTCTATTATTCTCTCAATAGAGTCCTTGCCTGGCTTCGTGGGTTCAGGAACTAGCTCTTCGAAGCCTCCGGGTAGGGGTCCGAAGTCTCCAGTCTTAGTCCATAGGTCCTCGGGCACCTCTAGGAGTACGGGTCCCTTTGGCGGCGAGAGCGCCTGGCTGACAAGGTTACGGAGGGTCCCTCCGATACCATCAAGGCTACTTATACGGATGGAAGCCTTCGTTATAGGCTTCGCTATCGCCTGTTGATCTACTTCCAGCCAGGAGTCGGTGCCATAAAGGCGTCTCTTCACCCCACCGGATATGAGTATGAGAGGGACCCGGTCCTTGTATGAGACGGCTAGGTTTATCACCGAGTTGAGGAATCCTGGCCCAGCGTGTACCAGGGCTGCTGCCAGGTTACCAGTTGTCCTGTACTCGGCGTCTGCCATAGCCACTGCTACCTGCTCGTGGCGCACCGATACATAACGGATCTCGTTCTTGTACTCGTACAGCGAGTCCACGAAGTCTACGACGCTTGTCCCTATTATGCCGTATACCCGTTTCACGCCTATAGCTTTCAGGAATCTGACGAGGTATTCTCCGAATGATATGCCCGCCGACATCTCCCTCGCCTTACATGTTCACCACGTTAATCGGCGGCTCGCCCTTCAGGACTCTAACCACATTCTCTATTGTAGTCATGATTATCCTTGAACGGGCATCGGTGGTTGCACCAGCGATGTGTGGGGTTCTAATGATGTTCACGTTCTTCAACTTGATCAGTGGATGATCAGTTCCCGGCGGCTCGACCGAGTACACGTCTACAGCGGCACCCATAATCCACCCCTCACTCAATGCTCTCGCCAATGCTTCTTCATCGACGATCTCGCCCCTCGATGGATTGATCAATATGGCCGTCGGCTTCATCAGTCTCAGCTCTTTCTCGCCGATCATCTTCTCGGTCTCACTGGTTAATGGGACGTGTATTGAGACGATGTCGCTTAGTTTGAGGAGCTTTGGGAGGGGAGCGTACTTGACTCCCAGCTCTGCCTCCTTCTCCTCCGGTAACCTATACTTGTCATAGTATAGTATCTTGACGTCGAAGCCCTTGAGCCTCTTAGCAACCTCACGCCCAATCCGGCCGAACCCGATTATCCCCCACGTCTTACCATATAGATCGTATGTCCCCAACTCCATTAGTTCCCACTGGCTCCACTTGCCCTCGGAGACGTCTAGATGTGCCTTGATGAGCCTACGTAGTAATGCAATGGCCGTCATGATCGTGTACTCGGCAACAGATACGGCGTTTGCCCCGCCGACGTTTGCTACTGGAATCCCCTTCTTAGCGCATGCCTCTATATCTATGTGGTCGTAGCCGGTGCTCGGCTGGGCGATTAGTCTAACATTCTTCATGTACTCGCACATCTCAGCAGTTATTGGGAGGCTGAAGGAGTAGTCTCCGATCACGACGTCTGCCTTCTCAAGCGCCTCCTTAATCTTCTCCATGCTGTCTTTAGGTGAGACAGCGATCACTTCGATTGGCTTGTCGAGCTGGCTAGAGTAGGGGGCGAATAGAGCCTTCATGAACGATTCTGGGAGGGGGCTCATGCTCACAATAATGTATGATTCCTTATCTGACATGAAGACCACCAGTATGGTGTAGGGTTCGATAGAACTAGTGTATTGTGATGATAAATATCGTTTAACTATTAGATCGTATAATTAAGGTGGGATCGCCTCAATTATTACAATATAACCCCTAAAATATGCGTTATTAGATGGGGGCGGAGATGACGCTGACAATAGAAGAGGACCGCCTAGAAGTAGTAGAGAAGCTGTTAAAGGATGCGATGGGAGACTGGCACGCCTACTATGCCATGGAGGCGTTGAGGAGCGGGGTGGCAAACCACCTTGTAGCATTACTCGACGATAAGCCAGCGGGGGCGGTGATCTACTATAATCTGCCAACTGTTGAGGGAGGCCAGGCAACAGTAGTCTACTATGTTGTAGTGGCTGACTGGGCTAGGAATGAGTACGTTGGAAGAGCCCTCGTCTTGAGTGTTGAAGAAGTAACCGATAGCCAGGCATACATGGCTACAATCGCCGGAGGCAATGAACCGAGCATTCGAATGTTCAAGAGCATAGGCTACGACGTTGTAACGTACCAGGAAGTCGAAGCGGCCTACGGTCACAGGGTACTAAGGAAGATTACCAGGGCGGCCTGTGGATACGAGGACGCATACATAGCCTACAAGCCCCCGGGCAAGGGACTCGAGGTTCTATCAAAGCTGGACTGGCCGAGCGTCGAGTTAGTATTCCAGAGGATATGCTATGAGCCCTGGAGGAAGCTGAAGGAGAGAGTTCTCCATGTATAAATGGAGTCGATTTATCCTCTACCAGCCCCTCACGTCTTGAGGGACCCTGCATTGGAGAGTGTGAGTCTGAAACTGAAGAGGTTCATAGACAAGGGGATTGAAGTATACAACAGGTATCGTGCCCCAGAGAGCGTAGCCAAGCTAGTGGAGATTAATGGGGATATAGTAGTGGTGAAGTTTGACGGGAGCTTCTGCTTGACCTGTGGGATAAACGATTGGGTAGAGGACTTCAAATACGTATTGGAGGATCTAGGCGGGGAAGCCGACCTCATCGAGGTAATAGAGCCAGAGGATCCATTCTCCGACGAGAACTGGAGGATTGGAGTATTCAGGGTGAAGAGGGTTCCCGACGAGATTAGGGAGCCAGAAGTGGCTATTCAGTGAGTCATCCCAGCTGTATTCTCCTCGCCGCCCCTAACCTCGTCCTTGAAGACCGTTGCGAGTATTGTTAGTGCTATTGTGTAGAAGACTGCTGTGGCTCGTAGTGGGAGTTCGAGGTCCTTGTCGAGGAGCCAGCCTCCCACCGCTCTACCGCCTCCCGCGGGTATTGTCCAGGAGAGGCTGAGGAATGCTGATGCCGTGCCTCTTAGTTCGAGTGGGACTAGTCTCATTACGAACGCGTTGAACAGTGGGTTGGCTACGTTCATGAGTATGCTTCTCACTAGGTAGAGGCCGGAGGCTATTGGGAAACTGTTCACTAGGGTCATTGCTATCAGTAATGGTACACTGCTGTAGCTTACGGCGAGATATACGCGGAGTACTCCCCCTACTCTATCCGCTATCTTGGGCATCTGGGTCATTAAGGCGGCCATGATTAATTGTTGGAGGCCTAGCACGCTTCCCAGGCTCGCGCTGTTAACGTTGTATTTCGCGGCGAAGTAGTAGTCTATGTTGTGGATGCTCATTGCGGCTCCAAACCCTATTAGCATGTTGGTAAACGCTACGATGTAGAATCTCCTAGTGAACTTCTGGGCGGCTCCAAGTATGCTATACCTCTTAGCTACACTCGTTTCAAGCCTCTCCTGGATGGTTAGTATAATGGGGATTGTCGCTATCGGGATGACTGCCGCGGCTACTATTGTATACTTGTATGCTTCGAGTAGAGGTGTACCATAGGACTTGCTAACAAGCACAGGGACCCATCCCAGGAAGCTTCCAACACCACCTCCCAGCGTTGAAGCGGCGCTAACGTAGCTGAAGGTGTAGTGTAGTTCCTCGTCCTTTCCTGTTCTGGCGAGTAGTGTTTGCTGGGCTACGAATCCGAAACCGTTAGCCATTCCGTTAAGGAAGAACCCTGCTGCCACAGTGTATGCTTCGCCAGTCGAGATTAGTAGGAGTGCTATTGATTGAAGGAATAGTCCGACGACGAGTAT
>JAADGB010000052.1 GCA_013152575.1 Thermoproteota archaeon
GTCATACCCGTCAAGAACGAGGATCTCTTGACACTCGAAGGAGTAATATCCGCGGTCCCCCACTTAAGCCCCATAATATTGGTGTCTGCATCCTCTAGAAAACCAGCAGATAGATACAGGTATGAGGTAGAGCTGGCACGGTCAATCCATACAGCTACTAGAAGGAACATCGTGGTTGTACACCAACATGACCCAGTATGGGGCGAGGTGCTCGCAGGTACAAGCCTCGAGCAAATGATAGACAAAGATACAGGAACAATAAGGAAAGGCAAAGGAGAGGGCATGTTACTCGGCGTAATAGTAGCGGCGGCACTCGGAATGAAGTATGTCGGGTTTATAGACAGTGACAATTACGTTCCCGGAGCTGCCCATGAATACGCTTGGATATACTATTCTGGATTCTCACTCTCCACAACTCCCTACACAATGGTCAGGATAAAGTGGCCCTTCAAAGGAAAACTAGCGGCAAGCGACGTTTACCTAAGACGGAGGGGCAGGGTTTCTATGACTACCAACTCTATCATGAACTATGCTCTCACATTAAACAAGAAGGTAGAGACAGACATAATTCAGACAGCCAATAGTGGAGAACACGCTATGTCTATCGAGCTGGCATTGAAAATGAAATGGGCAAGCGGCTTCGCAGTGGAACCATACCAGCTCGTAGACCTCCTCGAGAAATGTTATCTGGGATTATCAGACGGAGACTGCGATATGCTACCTGAAGGAATATCCATATACCAAATCGAATCGAGAAATCCGCACATACACGCGGAAAGAGGAGATGAACACATTGTAGAGATGACGGCGACAAGCCTAGGAACAATATATCACTCGAAGCTAGCAGACGAGAAAGTTAAGACAAGGATCACTAAGATACTAAGAGAGTACAACTGGGAAGATGACCCGCCGAAACCAGTAGCCTATGATCCTTCAGGAGTGAATCCAGAGAAAGTGTTTATGGAAGCGGTTTCCCTGAGTAACAACATTTATTTGATGAAAGTATTATAAATCTATTATAAATTTTAGATCTATAGATGGGATTCGAATTTCCGAACCATAGGAGAGGCGAGCGATTACTAATCACTCCACTCGCCGATTCACTACTGTGATAAGTAGATTGGTGCGGCCGCCGGGATTTGAACCCGGGATCGCCGGCTTGGGAGGCCGGCGTCCTAGTCCAGGCTAGACGACGGCCGCCTTCAGTTTTTTGTTTCATGTTACCAGGGCTTTAACGATTCCGGTTAATTTGTTGGAGTGATTTTATCCTGTAACTCAATCGAAGCCTTTTAGGGCTCCCTAACCGTATTAGTCCTAGTGGAGAATCCCTTGAGTGGGGACCCTCCTGGGGGATGGGGAGAAAGAGAGTCTCCCGAAGCGTGGTATGTGGTGAGCCGGAACACCTTATCCCTGGGAGGGTCCCTCTGCCCTGCGAGGTAACCAGGTGATGGGTGGAAGGTTCATAGTCGTCGGGATAGGGAATGTAGGTCTCCGTGTTCTATGGGATTTATCCAGCCACGGCCATGAGGTCGTTGGTTTAGATAGTAGTTATGACTCTGTAGAGAAGGCTAGGAGCATGGGTTTAGAAGCTGAGGTAGGTGATGCATCCGCTGTTCAGAAGTTGGCTAAGAAGCTTGGCGGTGTTGACGCAATATTAACTGCCTTGCCCGGAGCTATCGGGTATAAGATAGTGGAAAACCTGGTTAGCCAGGGCTATAACGTCGTAGACGTTTCATTCTTCCCCGAGGATCCGTGGCCCCTCATGCAGACTGCTAGACGAAATAAAGTGACGGTAGTAGTTGATGCGGGCATCGCCCCTGGCCTTTCCAACTTCCTTATTGGAGCTGGTGTGAGGAGGACGGGTGCAAGGAAAGCGAAGATCTTTGTAGGAGGAGTATCAAGCGAGCCCGCCGGGCCACTTGGTCTCTCAGCTACATGGAGTACTGAGGATCTACTGGACGAGTACTTGAGGCCGGCTAGATATATTGATAGCGGCTCTGTGAAAAGTATACTCCCCCTCGATTATACCCCAGGTCAGATTGAGATCCCAGGCGTCGGTGTAATGGAGTACTTTCCGACAGATGGTCTGAGGACTCTACTGAAGACGTACTCGTCCATGGAGTTTATGGCTGAATACACACTACGCTGGCCTGGGCACCTACAAACAATGAGGGCGCTAGCCGATATAGGTTTCCTCGACACGAGACGCGTCTCCGTAGAAGGATGCCCGATAACACCAAAGAGTTGCTTAGCCTCCCTGCTCAGATACAGGTTTAGAGGCATCAAGGACCTCGTTGTTCTCATGGTAGAATTAGAACATGAAGATGGACTACTTCGCTACAGGACCGTCGTTGAGGCTGATGAGAACTGGTCGGCAATGGCGAAAGCAACCGGATCATTCCAGGCGGTAGTCGCAGAGTTACTCTATCGAGGACTACTGGATACAGGATTAGTTGTTCCAGAGGAAATTGGGGCTGATAGGAAACTCGCAGAAATCGTTGGTGACGGATTAGCAGCTCGTGGCATCCAGATTCTGGAGGACTAGTCCATAAACGCTTCTAGACCAGACTTTTCTCCTTCTTCGATTAACTTGTATTTTTCAGCCTCGCGGGTTCGACCGAAGTACTCCATTATTGCTCTCACGGTGGCGGATCCGATACCCGGTATTCTTGCCAGGTCTTCAGGTTTCGCCATTGCGAGGTCGTGTAGAGTCTTATAACCTGCCTCGAATAATCTTCTAGCTCTCACTCGACCTATACCTGGAATACTTGTCAGTGGAATTAATTCTTCTCTTACACCATACTTTATCCTCTTTGCCAGGATCTTTAGACGCTGAGCAACCTCCACGGGGAGGCCTAACAATGGCATTATTTCAGATAAAGATGATGCTAGCCATTCACCAGTTTCCACGATGTATGATATGTCTCCAGGGCCAACGTTGAATCGACTCGCTAGCTCGTCGTCTTTCACCTCATTAATCCAATCTTTAAGTAAGAATAGGATTTTCAGGCTCCTCAGTTCATCCGGCCCGAACCAGTCTATGAGATCGACGAGCTCGGGATCCTCGTCTATTGCTCGATCCATAATGTATTCTTCTTCTCGCCGCGCGACTGGGAGTTTCGTCATGTCAGGAGATGAAGCTACTAGATATAGTAGAATAGTCTCTGTATAGTTCCGGGTCCTACCTATAATCTGCTTTAATTTGGGGATATTGAGGGGGTCAAGATACCTTATTGACACGAGGTGGCCTAGTGGTGTTACAATCAGCTGTCCCTCTGCTGAGGATTCCATCAGTCCCCATTGTATCAGGTTGTTGACCGATCTCGCAACTACATGCTTTATATCGTCTATTCCTCTTGTATAGCCGTAGAATGATTTTGCCATAAACCGTAGGATTTCGTCGCGTGTCGATACAAGTCCGGAGTCCGTGATGCCTAGTATGGTATGGCGTAGGCTCTTCAAGTTAGATAACTTGCTCTCTATGGGTTCGATTTCGCCTCTTATGTAGTGATCTATGAGGTATTCTGCATCATCGATCCTCGATGCTATTAAGACTGCATCTCCTAGCTTATCATATCCCGGCCTTCCAGCTCTTCCAGCTAGCTGTTTATACTCGTAAACTCCAATAGGCCTTCTCATACCTGCTTCGAAGCGATAGTATTCCTCCACTATAACAACTCTTGCCGGGAGATTAACTCCTGCCGCGAGCGTCGGCGTCGCGTGAATGACAGCTATAGCTCCTTCCCGGAAGCCCTTCTCGACCAGCCTCCTTTGACTGTTGGATAATCCTGCATGATGGAATGCAACGCCCATGGTAATTAGCTGTGCTAATTTTTCGCGTAGTTGGCGTGAACCCTCTGTCTTAATCATCTCCCTCGCTAGTTCTCTCGCTCTTGAAACATCATATGCTAGCTTGTCTCTAAAGGTCTTAGCAGTCTTCTCTGCAAGGTTGGCTACTCTGCGCCTGGACTGTGAGAAGACTATTGATTGAAAACCCTCCTCTATGAACTTGTGAAGAGGGTTGATGTAAGATAATGGAGAAACTATGGGAATTTCCTCTGTCGACCCGTCAGGATAGTGCAGCATAGAATCCTTGTATACGCTTTCTCTCAGTGGGACCGGTCTCCAATCCATGGATATTGGTTTAGCCTCTAGCCACTCGGCTAGTTCTTCAATATTAGGCATGGTTGCTGAGAGTCCTATCAATTGTGGTCGCTGGGAAGAGTATAGGAATCGCGTAACGAGTGCCTCAAGTATAGGGCCTCTTTTCTCATCGCCTATGTAATGTAATTCATCAAAGACTACTATGCTAACATTGTCTGCGACGCTAGGATTATTCCTTAAAATACTATCTAGTTTTTCATACGTTGTGATCAGGATGTCGGCAGCTCGAGGTCCTAGTGATAGGTTACCTACCTCGAGCCTCGTGGTTAAACCCAGCTTTCTCAGCTTATCAAATACCTCTTTCTTCTCGTAAGCTATGCTTCGAAGAGGCGCCGTGTAAACCGCCAGGCTACCTGGATTATCATACAACGAATTGACAATTCCTATGAGTCCAATGAGCGTTTTACCACTAGCAGTAGGCGTTGCGATAACTAGGCTTTGACCATACTCGACATTGGCGTCTAACGCGGCTTTCTGGGGCGGATATAACTGGTTTATCCCTAGTTCTCTCAATAAAGCGCTAGTTGTTTTTCTCATCCCGTGTCAGACACCTGATTACTCTACTACTTGGAAGCAGTCCCTCTTCGGTTTATACACGTATCCTTCTCTATGGAGTCGGGCGAGTGTTTCCTTAACCTTGTCCTCGTTAATGCTGGTCGCCTGTGTTACCTCTTTAACTATGGTGTCTTGCTCGACGCACTCTTTATCTGAGCTTACCAACCGCTTTATTGTGTCAAGAATTATCGTGTAG
>JAADGB010000053.1 GCA_013152575.1 Thermoproteota archaeon
TAGTCAAGAACGCGGCAGACGAGATCTACAGGTACGCGACTGATACGGTAAAGAGCGACTCAATAGTCCTATACCCATATGCACACCTAAGCAGCACACTAGAAAGGCCTAGCAGAGCCCACTCCCTACTGGTAAAGCTTGAACTCGAGTTGAAGAAGAAGTGGGGCAAGAAGCTACATAGGGCACCGTTCGGATGGTATAAGGAATTCAAGTTACACGCTAAAGGCCACCCGTTATCGGAGCTCTCAAGAACGATAACCCCGACCACGTTGGGAGTAATCTATAGGGCCGAGGGTAAACGGTATGCTTTGAGCGAGGCTGCCAAGAATAACCTGGTTCCCCAGTGCCTCGCCAAGCCATCGCTCAAGCTTAACAAGTTAGGTAGAGAGAAGCTAGACTTGTTCGGAGTAGTGGGTTGGAGTAAATGGCTAGCCTACGAGATGGTTAACCGCCTATTGAAAAGGATAACTGCACGCTACGGTCTGGCTGAGCACTTTATAGGGGGTCCCTTCATCGATCCGAACAACATCGCCAGCCTAGAGAGAGTCGTTGAACTCTACAGAACCGCCGCTACCAGGGAGTCTAATATGGTAGTAGGTAGTCCTGCCCCATCGTCAGTTTACAAGTTCAGGGGTGATCTGAGAGAGTTTCTAGCAGAAGTCAATAGTGGCTTTGAGAAACACGTGATAACCATGAAGCTCTGCGGGGACGAGCCATGCCTCGACATGGGTGTTGACGGAGAACTTATATTGTACAAGAATGGGGATGGATGCCTTCCCTTAGGCATTGTCATGGGAGGCGAGTCGATAATCGGGCCATTGGGTAACCTAGTCGTCTCAATAATCGATATCGAGTCCAGGAGGGCTGAGGAGGGAGACTATATACCCAGTATACCCGTGTGGATGCATCCAATCACTGTGTACATAATCCCTGTGGGGGGAGTCGGCGACTATGTCAGTACGCTTGCAAAGGAATTAGCAGCTATAGGAGCGGGAGTGGTTGTCGATACAAGTATGAAGGGAGTTGGTGGACGAGTCAGGAATGCTGGCAGGCACTGGGTCCCCTACACTCTAACGATTGGCAAGCGTGAGGTGGAGACGGGTACAGTAACCGTTAGGAGGAGGTGGAAGCCTGGTAGCCAAGAAGCTGTTTCACTCAGCGAGTTCGTCGCGGAGGTCAGAGGAGTCCTCGCCGCCTATGGAATGAACGGGTTCATCCGACACCTTTCCTAGAACAATGTGGAACGTGTTCTTCTTACAATACTTACAGTAATGGTATAGCCTACCCATTTCATCAAGCCTAAAACTAACGGGCAACAGCCATTCTCTCCCGCATTCCGTACACTTCAACCGCCATCTCGTCATGCCAGACAGCCACCGCACACCGTAGCAGGTATTGAAGCCTTATACGTCTATACTAAGGGTTCTCCAAAGAGAGCTTCGACGCCAAATACATCTTCTCGACCACAGGCCTAAGCCTGGGTACGAGCATATTCCTCATAAGGTAGATCGCCTTGAGAGGTATCAGTATCTTCTCCTGTTCAATCTTATAGTTACAGACTGGACACTGGAACGAGACGGTTACCAGTAGGTCCTTCTCAGTCTCTCCTGGCCACTTCAAACTATACTTGTAATCCCCCGGCGCTCCGCACGCCGGGCAGGGTCCCACCTCTATGATCTCATGCTCCAACATTATTCCCTCCATAACTGTCCAGTTCTTGAGTATTGTATACCTACACCCAATACTTAGGAATACGTGGAGGGAGTCTTTAAAAGAGACACAACTATCGTGTGAGAACCCCCTTCTCGACCAGCAACTTATACGCCCGCCTCAGGGCCCTCCTAATCCTCCACCTCTTATGGATCGAGCCATAGAGGCTTATCGCAGCAAGCCTAATACTCCCAGCCCTAGTCAATTCGAGCAGGATATCCTTCTCCTCGCTTGATAACTCCTCTTTCAAGTACCTCAATGCTATCCTAGCCAAGTCTACGGGCGTTAGCCCCCCATATGGATACTCGTCCACTGGTTCATCGAACCGTTGAATCACTTCCAACCCGATTATGGTAACGTAGTCGTCAGGTGTAACCCTGCCGTAGACTCTCTTCAACTCCCGTATGAGTGTTCGCTTATCGGGGAATCCATCTAGCCGGGCGTCTTCATCTGTTAGCTCTCTCACCTTCTTGACATTCCTATAGGTTATACGGGCCTTTGCAACAGGCCTTCCACCGCTGTGGATGATTACCTCGGGGTACTTGACGTTAACAATTCCAAGCCTTATGGTCGTCTTCTTCTCACCAGACAACAGCTTATCGGCATACTCCTTCTTCAGCATCAGATGCCGGCCTAGGAATAGCTTCTTTGATTTTTTACTCCTGTCTGACACCACTTCACACCTGAGCCCCGCTGTAGCCGGAGGCCTGTGATCAACTATCCACCCAGACCAGAAGTTACAGGGTGGACCGGTCTGAAAAATATCGGTGATGTGGGGCCAAAGCGGTGAGGCCCCGGCTGCGGCGGGGTTTGACTCGTCAACTGTGATCTACGAGGGACCCTGGAGGCAGCCTCGTGCAGGTTGAGAGGCTTCTTGCACCAGGCGCGAATACTGCACCCATCACTAGTTTAGGTGGTATGCCCTCGGCTAGCCCCTCCATCCACTCCGGGATCTTAGTTATTGGTCCAGCCCTTGCTACAGTGTGGCTTGGCACTACTGCCCCTTCACCTACTATTGTACTTTCAAGTATGGAGCCGGCCTCTATGGTTGCGTTCTCCATGACTACTGTGTTCTTTAATACGCTCATTGGCTCGACTATAGAGGACTTCTCTATTATCGTTCCAGGACCTATAATAGAGTTGGCGCCAATCCTTACCTTCCTACCTATGTAGGCGGGTCCCGTGATGACCACATTCTCATCTATATGGGCGTCTCTTTCAATGATAACTCCTCTACCTATTGAGGCGCTCGGCGAGACGTATGCCTTGCCAGTTATAGTCGATGAGTCGGGGTCCAGGATTAGCCTATAGGCTTGGAGGACATCCCACGGATAGGCTAGTTCCAGCCAGTCACCCTCCCATATGTAGGCCCCGACAAGGTTCTTCTGGGCCAGCTTATTCATTCCCTCAATAAAGCTCGATCCTACCACGCTCTTGAGAACTTCACTCTTACCTATGAGAACTCCGGCGAACACGTAGCCTCTTCCCGCCCTCCAGGGTTCCAGTGTCTCGGTGAGCTTCTCAACGCGGCCGCCAATGTCTAACCTAACGAAGCCGAAGGTCTCTAAACCACTACTCACGGGGGCAATGGCGAGGATGACTGGGTATTGGCTGGAGGTATAGTAGTCTAGAAGTTTAACCACGATATCGTTTGGCCGGGTTAGATACCCGGTAAAGGATAGGATAATCTCCTTATCATCAACACCCTCAAGCGCTGTCTTAAGGGCGTTCCTCATACCAGGATCCTTCTGTTCCACAACCTCGAACGTCGTAGGGATATCGTGGAGGGGGATCATCTCGGGATGAGCGATTATACTTCCCTTATCCGGCTTTATCTTAGCTACCTGTTCAATCGTGTAATCAATCACCCTCTTACCAGCTATCCTAAGCAGGGGCTTGGGCTTATGCCTAGTAAGGGGGCCCAACCGCTTACCCCAACCGCCCGCTAATATCGAAACCCACACCCTTCACACACCTCACTCGACAGTGACTGTTTTAGCTAGGTTACGAGGTTTGTCTGGATCATACCCCTTAGCTACCGCCATATGGTATGCCAGTAGCTGGAAAAATGGGATGATGCTGAACGGCTCTAGCAATATATGGCTTGTTGGGGGAGAGTTCTGCACGACAATATCGCTTGGAATATCTAATTCCAGGTTAGCCGGTTTCACAACCCTGACCCAGGCACCTCTAGCCTTCATCTCAATAGCGTTCCCAGGCACCTCGGGGGAGTCACTTGTTCCAATAACGAATACTGGGAAATTCTCCTCCACAAGAGCTATTGGTCCATGCTTGCTCTCCCCGGCTGGATAGGCCTCCGCGTGAACATACGCGATCTCTTTGACCTTCAACGCCGCCTCCTTAGCAAGGAATGCTCCCAAGCCTCGGCCTAGGATGTACATGCTCTTCTGCGTCAGCCTCCTAGCCAGTTCCCTGGCCTCCGAGTCACCCACCTCAATAGCATCCTTAGCCACAACGGCGGCCTCTCCAATAACGTTTACTAGATGACTCTCCTCCACGTTATCCATGACGCCTTTCACTAGGCCTGCCTTGACGGCCAGCAACTCCAAGAGGAGAATCTGTGTAAGGTATGTCTTCGTCGCGGCAACCCCTATCTCCGGGCCAGCCCTCGTGAATAGACTCATATCGGCCTCTCTCGACAGCGCACTCCCTATTACATTAGTAACTCCAAGGATCTTCGCTCCCTTCGCCTTGTAATGCTTGACCGCCTCCAACGTGTCGAAGGTCTCACCGCTCTGACTGATGGCTACAACCACCGTCTTATCATCAACTGTAGGCTCTAGTACTTTGAACTCCGACGCTATCAATGGGTGGGAGGCTAAGCCAGCCAGCTTACTCAGAAAGTAGTGGAAGACGAGACCCGCATGGTAGCTTGTACCAGCTGCAACGATGATTATCTTCTCCGCGCCAGCCAGGAGTCTAGCCGCCTCCAACACTGCTGGATCCTCGACTGAGCCATTGTAGGTGTCGAATAGGGCTTGCGGCTGCTCGTGGATTTCCTTAATCATGAAGTGCGGATAACCAGACTTGGATGCCGACTCGGGCGTCCACTCTACTAGCTTCGTCCTGTCTGTTATCTCCTTGACTGCTACTTCGACTACCTGTTCCCCTTGTAGCTTGAATACCTTCGCCTCCGAGGGGGATATGTAGCCGAATTCTCCATCCTCTAATGGGAGTACCTT
>JAADGB010000054.1 GCA_013152575.1 Thermoproteota archaeon
CTTGATCTTGCCGTCGTCATCATAGATTATAGCATCATCAACATTGACAACGCCTAGCGGGTCCCCTTCTATGCCTGTCTCTTCCAGGAGTTCCCTTCGAGCCGCCTCTAGAATTGATTCATTTACCTCAACATGGCCGCCTGGGATACTCCATCTACCCTTACCCGGTGGATACTTTCTCTTCACCAGCAGGATCTTCCCGTCTCTTATAACAAGGGCTCCTACACCAACTAGTGGCATTTCTGGGTATGTTCGCTTCATTCTAACTGGCACCATCTAGACATATGCATGTACACAAGCCTAAATTGAGACATTCCAATAGATCTATATGGGGGGAAGTGAGTGCTCGTCGAGATACGTTTTCATGGACGCGGTGGTCAAGGGGCTGTAACCGCGGCAAACCTGCTTGCGAACGCCGCGGTTAGAGAAGGAAAGTACGCCCAGGCGTTCCCCTACTTCGGGGCTGAGAGGCGAGGTGCTCCAGTAGTTGCCTTCGCCCGGATAAGTGATGAACCTATACAAACCCACTCCAGGATAGAGCACCCAGACATAGTCGTTGTACTAGATCCCAAGCTGTTCGAGCTAGCAAATGTTACAGAGGGGTTAAAGGAGAACGGTATTGTCATAGCAAATGCAAGAGAGAAGCCGGACGTGGGCGAGACCTTTAAGGTGTACTGTGTTGATGCGACTTCTATTGCCCAGTCAATAGGGCTCGTGGTTAGCGGGTGGCCTGTCGTCAACACGGTTATGCTTGGTGCATTCGCGAGAGCAACAGGCCTTGTAAAGCTGGAATCAATTATCGAAGCTGTGAGGGAGCAGTTCCCGGGCAAGATCGGTGACTTGAACGCGAACGCCATCATGAAGGCTGCGGAGAGTGTTAGAGAATGTTAGATGTACTAAACACCCAAATAATAACCCCCCGTGAAGAGATTAGTACCTATGGTGTGGGCTGGTTCAAATGAATGTGAATAGTAAGCCCGTACTAGAGGAGCCCAAAACCGTATTCTTCGCTCCTATAAGCCATCCCTCCCCGGGTAGTGTAGGTAAAACTGGAACATGGAGGACGCACAAACCGGTTGTAGACCTGGATAAGTGCACCGGATGCCTTATCTGCTGGCTATACTGCCCGGAGGACACGATAATCCGGTTAGAGAACGACAAGGTAAGCATCGACTACGAGTACTGCAAGGGATGCGGTATCTGCGCCCACCAGTGTCCATTCGACGCAATCCAAATGGTTCCTGAGGGGTGATGTAAGTGGTAGTTAAGACGTTGACAGGGAACTATGCGGTTGCGTATGCGGTTAAGTTGGCCCGTGTAAACGTTGTTAGTGCCTATCCAATCACGCCGCAAACCACGATTGTTGAGAAACTCTCAGAAATGATAGAGAAAGGCGAGTTAAACGCGAGGATGATAAGGGTTGAAAGCGAGCACTCAGCTCTCGCCGCAGTATACGGTGCTGCCAGCGCTGGAGCGAGGGCGTTTACAGCGACTTCTAGCCACGGCCTCCTCTACATGCACGAGGTAGTATGGTGGGCTGCTGGTTCAAGGATACCCCTCGTGATGGCTGTTGTTACGAGAGCAATCGGACCGCCGTGGAACATCCACGTAGACCACCAAGACATACTTGATCAAAGGGATTCCGGCTGGATAATTGCTGTCGCACAGGAGAACCAAGAAGTACTCGACCTAACACTACAAGCATTCAAGATAAGCGAGGATCCCAGAGTATATCTGCCAATGATGGTCGGCTTAGACGGATTCATACTATCACACACAACAGCACCTGTAGACATACCTGACCAGGAACTAGTAGATTCCTGGCTCCCACCAAGACGCCAACCATACATAATCGCTCCAGAATCCGAGGTTGTAATGGGCAATATAGCGCCTGACGAGGACCACTTCATGATGAGATACTCCATGGCCGCATCTATGGAGGCTGCAAAGAAGGTAATCGAAGAAGTTGATAGGGAATACGGGGAAATCTTCGGGCGGAGCTATGGAGGACTAGTCGAATGCTACAAGTGTGAAGACGCGGAATACTTTGTTGTTATAATGGGTAGCTGGGCGGGCGACGCTAAGAAGGCCGTTGACACACTAAGAGAGCAGAACGTTCCAGTGGGAGTAGTGAGGATAAGGTTCGTGAGGCCATGGCCTAGAGAAAAACTCCTCGAGATCCTAAGCGGGGCAAAAGGCGTACTAGTATTCGATAGAGCCGTGTCTATGGGAAGCACCGGGATCCTATTCTCTGAGGTAGCCCAGACACTCTACCCGTTAAACATCAGCTTGAAGGGATTGGTGGCAGGACTAGCAGGTGTAGATGTGGGTCCCTCAAGGATAGAAGCGGAGATCTTGAAATTCATAAAGCAGACAGAGGAGGGAGCAATCTATACTCCCACCGAATGGATCCTCCCCGAGAAGTACGCGGGGAGATACCCCTCATCTCCTAAGGAGGTGATCGCGAAGTGACCGTGAACATAAAGAGGATTCCGAAGAAGAAGTTCCTGATGCCTGGGAACGCTGCATGCCCTGGATGTCCCGAGACCATGGGCATGCGGTATCTAAAGATGGCTCTCGGAGACAACTTCGTCATGGTTATACCAGCCGGGTGTAGCAGCGTTATACAGGGAATCGCACCGCGATCTGGCATATACGCTCCAATACTCAACATCGTATTCGCCGCAGGCGCCTCCGCTGCTGCAGGTATGAAAGCCGGATTCGAATCAATCGGGAGGAAGGATGTTGAAGTCGTCGTGTGGGCAGGAGACGGCGGTACTGGAGACATCGGATTCCAGGCTCTCAGCGGTGCAGCGGAGCGAGACGATGACATCCTATACATCTGTGTAGATAACGAGGCATACATGAACACGGGTATACAGAGGAGCAGTCTCACGCCCTACGGAGCTTGGACCACCACTACCTGGACGGGTAAGAGAGAGCACAAGAAGAACATTCCCTTAATCATGATAGCTCACGGTGTAAAATACGTTGCAACTGCCAGCGTCGGATACCCTACTGACTTCATCGCTAAAGTAAAGAAGGCGTCCCAGATAAGAGGCTTCAAGTACATACACCTGCTAGCACCATGTCCTGTAGGCTGGAGATTCGACCCTGCACTAACAGGCGAGATAGGCCAACTCGCGGTAAAAACAGGGCTATTCCCACTGTACGAGTATGAGAATGGCAAATTCCAGCTATCTCCACTAGCAAGGAGATACAAGGATCCCTCAAAGAGGGTGCCCGTTATCGAATACCTAAAGCTCCAAGGCAGATACAAGCACTTGATAAACAAGCCAGAGGAAATTAAGAAGATAGAAGAGTACATTGAAAGCATATGGTACATGATTGACGTACTAGAGAAGGCATTCAACCCGAAAGAGGAGGCTAGAAAACTGCTGGGCTCACTCTAAGGACCCAAGGTGTAAGCTAAGATCGGTATCCCCCCACCATATCTTTCTGGATCAAATGGGTGCGTCACTGGTAACGTGTTATCTATCCAGAAGACTATCACGAGGTACCTGTCTTTCTCCACACTAATATGGAATGTTACATCGAAATAGTTGTTATCCACGATATATGTCTCTGGCATTATCGTCTTCACGTCCTTGACCCTATGAGGTGTCACGACCGCATAAAGGTCCCCGAGCGATAGTGAAGGACATGTGAACGCGATCCCTGCCCTTCTGGGCCAAGATATCACGTTCTCCTTCTTGATAGAATATACACCCACCTGTACAAGACTAGAGTTTTCGAGTACTATGTAGCCAGAGGCGTGGAAAATACCGGTCTGGTTATCATATACTGGCGGGTCAATCCAGTTTACCCATATCTTAACCATGTAGATCGCCAGGAAGTATCTCTTATCATTGTATGCGCACGCCAGATCTATGTAATTATTTGTGGGATCTAGCAAGGAATCTCTGTGACCCCACGACGAGCTAGAGTCATTGTACACCATAGCCCAAATATGGTCTAAGGTCAAGTTTAATGGATCCTCTGTTAACTTGCCCTGGTAAACATAGGTTACGCCTAGGTTCTCTTCTGGGAAATAACGACCTCCTATTCTTGTGTAGTCATATAGGTATGGTGTTCCATTCAAGTCGCAATGGCCAAAGTACGCTAAGCTCATCATGCTCTTGACTTTATATGTGGCGATCGAAGTATTGACATATTTTACAGGGGGAAGACCATACCCTGACCTTATTTCGTTAATGTATGTAACAGCCTTTGAGATAATCGTAGAATTACATAGGCTGTATCCCCGCGTAACTGGACTTGGGCTACCACTTGTTGTAGTCATAGTCGTAGTACTTGACCTCTCAGTGGTCGGTGTGGTGGGAGTAAGATTCTCGACAGTCATGTACATGGCAATCGATACGAGAAGAATTATCAGTACTAGAACCAGTATTCTTATCGACGACATCTTATTACACCATCGTGACATGCCCGGATTTGAGAAGTAAGGTTGATAAACTCGTTCCAACTAATCGTAGGTGTTGGACGGGCCGGTAGCTCAGCCTGGAAGAGCGCTCGGCTTGCACCCGAGAGGCCCCGGGTTCAAATCCCGGCCGGTCCACCAATCGGGGGTTCCACCCCTCAACCCCATCTCCTGGCAACGCTTGTAACCCTCGACAATCCTCTCCAACGGACCAATATACCGCGTAACCACCTTGCCATTCTCCCGATACTGCTCATACACATACAAATTACCCTTAATCCGCTTAACTACGTACCCCAAGAACACCACCACACTATCACTAACACCAGCTCCAACCATGTTATCCTACCCCACTACCATTATAGGGAGCAAACCCGTAGATAACTTAACTACATCCACCTAGAGGGTATCTAACACGAAACAAAAAACGAGACAAGAAACACTCAAGACCATCAAAAGA
>JAADGB010000055.1 GCA_013152575.1 Thermoproteota archaeon
CTACATGATAGACTACCTTAAGCCAAGCGAGAAGCAGAGACTAGCCTTCCTACTACAAATACTCGAAGTCGCAGTATCTACCGTCGTCCTCAGCCTGGAACCACCAAGCGTCAAGAAGGCAGAGGAATCTTATTGGAAAGTCAGGAGCATCCTAGACCTTGAAGGTAACATTAGGGAGATAGTAGAAAACGACACGCCAGCCTTCACCTATCTCCTAGCGAAGATAATCGATATCGCCCGGATAATTGATATCGCGGAAAACGTCATATTATGTCATGCATTAATAACCAAGTTCAACGAAACGGGCAAAGAAGAAGCTCATTAAATTTGATAAGTCATGTGAATATAATATATGTGGGCGGCTATGCAGTGGAACCCCGATGACCGAGCCAAGGCGATGAGGTGACTCCGCATCGCGAAGGCCGCCCGCGTCACAATCC
This sequence comes from Thermoproteota archaeon, assembly GCA_013152575.1. Lineage (GTDB taxonomy): Archaea > Thermoproteota > Thermoprotei_A > Sulfolobales > Acidilobaceae > Thermodiscus. The sequence continues at coordinate 441 of JAADGB010000055.1, forward strand.
TATATCATGAGGACTTCCTCCTACATTCCCCAACTCCCTACTATCATGTAGAGAATCCATCAAGACTGGAAGTAGCTGTGAATAGCTTATCCAAGCTCAGCAAAATTGTCTGGAGAGAACCAGATTCGCACGATGCTCGGCGGATCTACAGTCTAGTGCACTCTAAGGACTATATTGAGAAGATCTATAGGATAGCCGAGTCTGCTGGTCCAATCTTCTTAGACCCCGACACATATGTCACTAATGGAACAATACAAGCCTTGAATCGTCTAGCCGGCGCTGTTCGCGAAGCTATTGAACTCGTCTCACAAGGGGAATCACGCGTCTTTATCTTAGGAAGGCCCCCTGGGCATCATGCCGGGATAAAAGGTCCTGCACTCGGAGCACCCACGTTGGGATTCTGTATCTTCAACACGGCAGGAGTAATAGCAAAGATGCTCGCGAAATCAGCGAAGGTGACTGTTTTGGACTTTGATTTGCATCATGGGAATGGTACGCAAGAAATCCTGTGGAACACCGAGATATTACATGTTGACATTCATCAGGATCCATCCACGATATATCCTGGCACAGGATTTCCGTGGCAGAAGGGGGCTAACGATAACCTCATAAACATATTGCTCCCACCTGGCGCAGGAGACGATATATTCATAGATGCCGTCGATAGAGCCTTTGAGAAAATAGTAGAGTATGATCCCGAGTTTCTAGTGGTCTCGGCCGGCTTCGATGCATACTATAATGATTACACTGTTATGAGGATAACCGATAGGGGATTCCATTATGTTGGCTCGAAGATAAGAGACATGAGAGTACCAGTCATAGCCGTACTCGAGGGTGGATACTCGATTGGTTTATCCAAGGGTCTCCCCGCGTTTGTAAGAGGCTTAATAGGCGAGGCACAATCTATGGTTGACTCTACGTCATCCAGCGATGTGTTATGGGATAGGTATAGGAGGCTCAACCGGGTTTCTCCTTGAATCTGGTATTAATCTAAACTCTTAAGTAATCCTTACCGATATATTGGTTACATAGACAAGGTGTATTGTCTTGGTGAAGGAGGTACAGGTAGATCCACAACTCCTCACGAAGGCGGTAGATAAAGCTCTTGAAATGGGAGCCGAATACGCCGAGGCAAGATACCACCGGGTAACCGGATTCTCATTCACTCTAATGAATGGCTACTTGATAGGAGCCAGTTACATGGACTCTACTGGGGTAGCGATAAGAACAATAGTTAACGGAGGCTTAGGCTTCGCCTCTACGGACTCCCTAGAAGAAAACGACGTGCTAGAATCCGTTGGCAGGGCCTTCAAGGGAGCGAGGGCTTCATCGACTATTGTAAAAGACAGGATTGGTTTATCCCGTGAGAGACTCGGAAACGCAAAGTATGAGGTAAGACAGCAGAAACCTATTGGATCGGTCGATGATAGTGAAATAATAACGACAATCCAGGAAATCTACAAGTCCTTGGACATGAACATAGGCATTGATGTAAAGAACGTCCTATTAGGATTCACCTATAACATTGAAGATAAAATAATAGTAACAAGCGATGGCGCCTTCATCGAATCTAGGATTCCTAGGGTCAACATGTTCTACTCGATAACCGCCGAGCATGGTGGAGAGAGAGCGAATAGATGGAACCAGCTGGGTGGAACAGGCGGGTTAGAGTTAATCGAGGACTTGAAGCTAAAGGAGAATCTCGAGGATGATCTAAGAAGCCTCAAGATATACCTAGTTGAAGCTGGCACACCGCCCAGAGGGAAAATGGATGTAGTAATAGGACCCGAAGTAGTAGGCCTCGCCGTACACGAATCTGCAGGACATCCAAGCGAAGCAGACAGAGTGATGGGCAGAGAGGCAGCACAGGCCGGTCTAAGCTATAGGCGGAGAATGAAGACAGGCGAAAAAATAGGTAGCGAGCATGCAACCGTAATAGACGATCCAACCATTCCGGGAAGCTATGGCTTCTACCTATATGACGATGAAGGGGTCCCTGCAAGGCCACGATACCTAATAAGAAACGGCGTCCTCGACGAGTTCCTACACAACAGAGAGACTGCCTACGCGATGAATACACAAAGTAACGCGAGCGCTAGAGCGAAGGAATGGTGGGCTGAACCCATAGTCAGAATGGCCAACACATACTTCGCCCCCGGAGACTATAGATTCGAGGAATTAATCGAGGACATCAAACACGGAATATACATCAAGAAGTATATGGAGTGGAACATCGACGACTATAGATGGGTGGCAAGATACGTAGGCTTAGAAGCCTACGAGATAAAAGATGGAAGACTAGTAAGGCCTGTAAAGAATCCTGCCCTAGAAGTCAACAGCCTCGAATTCTACTCAAGCGTCGACGCGGTCGGAAGAGATCTGGAATTCCAAGCAGGCACATGTGGCAAGGGCGAACCCGGGCAAGGAGTACCAGTCTGGTTTGGTGGCCCTCACATTAGGCTCAGAGGGGTGAGGATCTTATGAACGTAGTTGAACTAGTAGAGGAGATTGTAAAGATAGTAAAAGATACAGTCCCAGAGTATGTGGTAATCCTTGACGAGAAGACATCGACAATGCTGAAAATAGCGAATGGACAGCCAAGCGTAGTACAGTCATGGAAAGAGTATTGGATCGATCTCTACGCAGCGAAAGACCAGAAGATAATGGCATCAAGCTTCAGATTCTCAAAGCCAGAAGAGGCAGTTCAAAAAACGGTCAAGATCATCGACAAGCTACAGCCCTCCCCACTCTACGCGCCACTACCAGATCCAAGCGGAAAACCCTACAGCTTGGTCGACAAGACACTCGAGGAGATGGCAATAACAGGCGATGTTACCCGCCTAATAGAGGACCTAGAGCTAGGAGAACTGCCAAACTCAGCTGGAGCAATAACAGTCTCCATTGAAAAGAGAGTATTGAGAACAAGTAATGGAGCCGACCTAGAAGGCGCGAGAACCCACTTCAATGGCTACATGAGGATCTTCGCCGACGACGACTCCAGTGGTCAATGGAGTTGGACATCCACGAAGTATGATCCTATCCAAGCAAAGAAGTCCATATCAACCGCTGTGAATCTCGCAGAAGAGTGCAAAAAACTACCCCGCGAAAAGATAGAGACTGGAAAGTACAGGGTGCTACTATCACCAATGGTCGCGGGCAACCTAATTGAAAGCGTGATTAGAGCAGCCTCTGGAGCCTCGGTTATCTTCGGAATGAGCTTCTTCAGGCCCGACCAGATAGGACAACAACTAGCCAGCGAGAAACTCACCATAATAGATAGACCACTCATGGAAAGCCTTCCAGGATTCTCAACCTTCGATGATGAGGGAGTGGCGACGAGAGACAAACCAATCATTGAGAGGGGAGTTTTGAAAACGCTACTTCACAACTCGAAGACGGCGAAGCTCTTGAAAGCCGAGACGACAGGAAACGCCGGTATAATATGGCCGACAGCCTTCAACATAGAAGTAGTACCGGGAGACTTGAATGACGAGGAAATGATGGAAGTTCTAGGAAACGGTCTATACGCGACCAACAACTGGTACACTAGATTCCAGAACTATCCCGAAGGTCTGTTCTCAACGGTAACAAGAGACGCACTTATCGTTGTAAAGAATGGAAAACCAGCAGGCTGCGCAGCGAGAGCCAGGATCACTGGCTCAATGCTAGACCTCATAAAGAACGTTGAGGCAGTCGGAAAGACTAGATGGCCAATAGAGTGGTGGGAGGTAAGACTGCCAAGCTTACTACCACACCTGTTGATAAGCGAGATAGGGATAACGAGTGAATAATCAATGTTCAAGAGAACAAGAGTGTAGCAACTATAGGGACTAGACCAGTAATCACGGCTCCCTGGCTCAGTGCGAGAAGAGACGCATCCAACCCCCCATATTTTATTACAACAGGCAATCCTGTATCCATAGTCGTAGCTCCACCCAGGGAAACCGATTCGCACCTGTAACCCTTCTGAGCCAACACCGGATAAATTGCAATGTGAAGAACCTCCCTCAGTAAGTTGGCTGTAAATGCTGCTAATCCTATCACGGGATCATAGAGCGATACTATAGGGCCAGCTATACTGTACCATCCCGAAGCTAGGCCAGCGAATACGGTCAATACAGGGTCGACGCCGACTAGCTCACCTATAATGAAGCCCACCAACCCACCCACAGTCATAACTCCAACTCCAAGTACTATGCCGTGGAAAGCTGTCTTCCCAGAGGGAAAGCCCTTCTCAGCCCATAACCTTCCCATACTCAATCCAGCACTCAATATCAGGATATACAGGAGGAACTCTATCAGGGCGTTACTGGCTTCTACCGAGAACAGTGCTCCCAGGACTATTCCAGCTCCAAGTATTATGAATACCGTGTAAACATAGGGTATCCTCACTTACACATCCACCCCAGTCTCCTTAATACGATGGCTACCGCAAAGCTAGCAGCCATAGCGGC
>JAADGB010000056.1 GCA_013152575.1 Thermoproteota archaeon
TTGTGAGAGTTCCATCCTCAGCAATCATAGCAGGAAATCCAGCAGCTTCTAGGGTCTTCCTAGCTTCTTCCAATGCCTTCGAACACTCATTCTCAGCCAACCGTATGCACCTGTGTCAAACCCGGGGCCTAGGAAGGTATTATTTGACGTAGATTCAGGCAACTATCAACGTAATAGCTAGAACCAAACCGCTGGCCAAGACAAGAATCATACCATACTGGAAACTCCCTCCCTCGGCGATAGGAGTTCTAGGCGTGGAGGGAGGCATACCCCTAGTGTATAATGAGAGCTCAATGAACTTACCCCTCTTCAACTGAGCAAGAACCGCGCCAACTAGAGGGTCCCTCAGACCCTTACCAATAAGCCTCTGACCTACATAGGCTGTGGCCAGGTCAGACGTGGTTTGAGGTGCTAGCCTGTAGAGAAGAATAACTATGTCATGGAGTAGAGGGACCCTCCTAGCGAGCAGACTGGCCAGGCGTAGCGGGGTGGTTGTGGAGAAGGTAAGTAAGGTCCCCGTGGCTAGCCCGTATACTCGACCCATTAACACGAGCCCCCTATTGATCCATTCACTAGTTAGGGGCCTGTAGGGTGAGATGAGTAGGGCGGCGATACCAATAAACAGGACCGGAATTGATGCAGCTACAACTGCGTATTTCGAACGCCTCCAGCCAGCTAATATATGGAGTAGGAGGGGATAGGTTAATGCGATGCCAATACCGATTGGAGTGTTTGGGTAGATTAGGGCCATCCATGATAGGGCTAATGCTACGATCTTCAAGCCTGCGTGAGCCTGGTATATGAATCCCCTTTCCTCCTCATAGTTTATCGCGGCTTCTATTCTCTGAAGGAGCCATGGTATCATGCTTCCTTCACCCTGCCATCCATGAACTCATATACTCTATCGGCGAGGCCTGCAAGCCCTGAATCGTGTGTCGCGAATATGATAGTATAGCCGTCATTGTTTAGCTCAAGTATCGTCTCAGTGATTCTACGCCTATTCCATGGATCTAATCCTATCGTAGGCTCATCAAGCAATAACAACCTCTTCCCTGACATGACTACAAGGGCTAACGCAGCTAGTCTTTGCTCGCCTCCACTGGCCCTCAACAATGGCTTATCAAGAACTGGTTCAGCCCAAGCTGGTGGTTCGAGGGGCATATGCTCCGCTTCATCTCTTAGGGTCCCTCGGGAGAATAGAAGTAGGGGGTCCGGAGGCAGCAGTGCGGGATCCTGCTTAACTGTTACTCGGCCTTTTCCTGGACCAAGTACTTTCGCCAGTGTTAGTAGTAGTGTGGTTTTACCCGACCCATTTGGCCCTAGAAGCGCTATCATTTCACCCTCATGGACCCTTAGAGACACGTTCTTCAACGCCCACTTATCGGAGCCCGGATACTTGACCCATAGGTTCCTTGCTTCAACGACTATCCCATTATTCCCCTGCTTTAGTGTGCGTTTTTCGGGGAGAGAGGGTCCCTCAGCACAACCATCGCTTACTCTTCTGTTAACGGTGTAGCACTGGTCAGCCAACTCATGTATGTTCCTGTCATGGCTGGCTATCAATAGCCCCAATCTCTGTTTCCTCAGCTCCCTTAGGATATCCGACAGTATCCTGGAGGATGAGGTGTCAAGGTGGCTTGAGGGCTCGTCTAGCAAGAGGTAGCGTGGCTTAACTGATAAGACTCCAGCGAGGGCAGTCTTCATCAGCTCACCAGATGAGAGTCTGTGAACGGGCCTGCCTGCGAGGTGTTGGATACCCAGAGTTTTCATCGAGTGGTAGGCTCTCTCTAATACATCCCTACGCTCCATGCCCCACAGGCTGGGGGTGAGAGCAGCCTCCGCTAGGACAGTAGGCCCAACTACCTGCGCAACGGGATCCTGCTGTGTACCCTGTACTATTCGTTTAATCTTCTCGGGGTCCCTCCTGGGGTCTATTCCATCTATTGAGACTTCCCCGTAGACTTTACCAGGGATATAGTTTGGGATTACTCCTAGAATTGTTCGGAGGAGTGTTGTTTTCCCTCCCCCGTTGGGACCGGATAATACTACTATTTCTCCAGGCTCTACGGTGAGATTAGCGTTCTCGATTATCCTCTCGCCGCCCAGCTCTACGTTGAGCTTCCTTACTTCAATCATAACCTGCCCGCCTGACAGCCGACACCACTGCTATTGCTATGCTTGCACCTATAAGGGCCTGCCCGAAGTTTACTGGTATCTCTGCCGCGGCTGTTATGCCGAACTTTAACACTATTGCCTCGTATAGGAAGTATCCTGTGACCATCAATGTTCCTCCTAGTAGCATCGCGATGACCGCTGACGAATAGGAGGGATCAGTCTTCAACACTATATACAGAATCCAGAAACCGACTGCTAGGCCCAGAATCGTCCAGGCCCATAGTGGTATCCTGAAAGAGACGCTTCTACCCCATATTTCGAGGACAGTGTCTCCACCATAGATTGCCCCGTATAGTACTGAGCCTGCAAGTACAATGGCTCCTCCAACCAGCAGTGATAATGGTAGTGAGAGCTTCTTCAAAGTCTCCTTGCTGAGTCTTGAGAGTTTCAGGTAGATGAATCCGACCAGTGCACCTTCTATACCCTTGATGATGAGGGTCCCTGGGGCATAGTCGCTGTAGCCCAGATATAAGTCGGCGAACGCGCTGCCGATCCCACCAGCTAGTCCCCCGATTAATGGGCCTCCCAGTATTGCGCTGGTGTAGACCATGCTTTCTCCCAGGTTGAAGTAGCCCTTGGTTATTGGTGTTGAGACTGAGATGAGCGTGGCTGCGAATACGAGGGCTGCAAAGATCGCTGTATAAACTACTACTTTGATCCAAGATTCCTGTATCAAACCGTTGATCCCTCCTTAACCATGTTATCTTAATGATGATATCCAGGTTACAATTATCATCATCACCTAGTAAAAAAGTGTTTCCTAGAGAATAATTTAGTTCGTCATTGAATGAATTATTATTAATCTATTTTAAAAAGTTATTATAAGAAAAAGAAAAATATAAATACCTGTTAAATACCAGACAAAATACACAGGTGTAACTATTTGTCCACATCAGAACCAGGAAGCGAAGCCCCACAACCCACTCAGCCTACATCCCAGGTTGATGATACAAAACTTTGGCAACTTATTGCATGGCTATTGGGTATAATAGGAGCGATAATCGCTTATGTAGCTGGCCCAAAGGATGATCCCAAGGTAAAACACTGGATAAGGATGTCAATAGCATTCTTCATTGTTGGAATAATAGCCTACGTTGTAACCTTCATCGTAGCGTTCATTCCACTGTTAGGCTTCCTCATATCGGTCGTGATATGGTTAGGCCTACTCATAATTTGGATACTAGGGATACTCAAGATATTGCAGGGTGAGCTCTGGGAGCCACCAGTGATTTCAAGTATCGCCGCGATGATTAGTTTGTAAATAAATTAGATTCCCACTTGTAAACCAGTTTTTTATAAAATCATATTATGTAAATACACCTATATATAATCGCTAGACGATTAATACAGTCAACGGTGCTATGAGAATGGTATTAGAATCTATCACAGGCCTCTTCTCCACTGCCATGCTAGATGCTGGCGATGTTGAGGGAATGGCAGGTTGCTGCGGCGGCTGGGGATTCATGGGGCTAGGATGGCTCTTCTGGCTCATAATATTGGTATTAATCATAGTATTGGTAGTTGCCCTCGTGAATAGGACGACGGCTCCACCTCCTCCAACGAGTAGTACTGATGAGCTGAGGGAGGAGATACGCCGCTTGAGGCGGGAGATTAGGGAGCTTAAAGAGGAGGAAGAGGAGGAGTAATTTTATTGGCCATACAATCCTTACTATTTCTTAATATAAATAAAATAAATACATAGTTTTATAAGTGGTGGATTACACTATAGAAAACGGGTGAGAGAAAATGAGTATAATCAATAACATAATATCGTTCGCAACAGGCCAAGCCAACCTCGACGCAGGAGGAGACGTGGGAGACCACATGGCAGGAATGATGGGCGGATTCGGCTTCATGGGCCTAGGAGCGATATTCTGGCTAATAATACTAATACTATTGATAGTAGTAATAGTCAACGCCATAAACAGGCCAACGCCACAACCAGTACGAACAAGTGACGACGAACTCCGAGAGGAGCTCTACAGGTTAAGGAAAGAAATCAGAGACCTCAAGACCAAGAAGAGAGTCGAGGATAAAGGCGAAGACTAGCCATATACTTACAGGAATTTAACAATCCAAACCCAACATATTTCTTCCATGGAGGCTGAAAACACATGACCCCCACAGGAGATAATGACAGGGCTAAAACCTTCATGGACATCGTATACACGAGGAGATCTGTTAGAAAGTATAAGCCAGAAAAGATACCATTAGACCACATCAAAATCATCATGGAAGCAGCACAGAGAGCCCCGACAGATGCAGCACTACACCTGTGGACAGCAATACACGTGAGAGATGATGAAAAGAAAAGGAGAATAGCAGAGCTAACCGGGCAGAGACACATTGACGAAGGCAGTGATTTCTTCCTCTTCATAGCCGACCTCTACAGGTTGAAGAAGCTTTTAGAATATCGTGGAGAGGAGATGGGCGATGTAGACCATGCCCTATTGCTCTTCGCTGCAATAGACGCTGGATTAGCAGCGGAAAACATGGCCCTCGCAGCGGTAAGCCTAGGGTATGGAACATGCTTCATCGGCGCAGTACACAATGCAACAGAAGAGATAATTGAGCTACTGAAGCTTCCCAAGAAGACCTACCCGTTATTCGGCCTAGTAGTCGGTGTACCAGACGAG
>JAADGB010000057.1 GCA_013152575.1 Thermoproteota archaeon
AGGTGCCTCTCCCGGTATCATAGGTTCCAACGAAGCCATGGATGTATATTGTGTAATCATAGTCGATGAAGAGGTAGTCGTAGCCATTAGGAGTCTCAATGTAGAGGTAGAAGTAGTCATATGACCCTATATCTAGCATGTAGAGGCCGGGATATTCTGGATCCTCGTAGATGAAGCTGTGTGTATAATCAATCGCCGTGGGGTTTAGCCAATTCCACCAGCTAGCTGAGACCGTTTGAACAAATATAGGAGGCTTCCATGCATAATACGTTCCATACTTGGATAGCTCATCGTAACCTCTCAGGCTAAATCCGCTTTGGGGAGCGAATACTCCTCTCCATAGCCCCTGTACTCCACCAGTAGACGGTCTTCCTGGGTAGAGTGTTTGGGCTCCGGTCGCGCCTGCTATCGGGTGAAGTATACCATTGGTTGATTCTACGAGGACAATAACGTTGGGGGCTATGTTAAGGAATGTGGTGTTAAATACAATAAGTAGGGTTTCACCCGGCTGGAGCGTAATTGGCTGTCCTACAGGCGGTGGGGGAGAGGCTACGCCCGTGGCTCTCACATCTATCAACATCTTGGCTATGTCTGGTGTGTTGAGAGGCCTCGCATATCTTAGATCATATACCTTATAGATAGTGTCATTATAGATGTCGACAAGGTATAGTTTATCGAGCGTGACTCCCACAGTACCAGTATTATTTATCCATACTCCCGGGACCCATCCCGCCCTTTGGGCTAGCTCACTATCCGGGTTAACTGGTCCAACGCTAAGTTTTTCATTGAAGCTAGTCCTCTCTTGGTTGAGTGATGTTTTCACTTCTTCACCTGTTTTAATCATGGAGTAGTAGGTATTCATTATGACAGGTATGGCGAACATGAAGAGTAGCGTTAGAACTATTAATCCACCGATGACTTCTGATTGGCCTCTCCTCGTTCTTTTAGGCAATAATTGTCACCCGACTCACTTACTTATACGAGCCCCAGTAGTGATATATTTCACTTGTGGAGGATTACTATCCCATTGATAGTCTAAAAGCATAAAAGGATAATACGACAAGTGGGGCTTAGCAAACATAGGAAGCTGGTGGCTTTGCTATGAATTCTCGCAGGCGCAGAAGGAGGGGCCAGGCCAACGTTATATCACTGATGATCCTAGTCGCTGCAACATTGACAATTGCACTCGCCCTCTACGGGTATTTTGCAAGTATATACGCTCAGCAGGGAGTCAAACAATCCCTATACGATATCTACTCACAATACACCAATAATATCAATATCTACGTTGAAGTATACTTGACCAGCAATATCAGCAACGAATACCAGTACTGCACCATGATCAGTGTAGTGAACCGTGCGGGCGATCCAATGAGGCTCTACCTAACGATTCTCCCCGTTGGTACAAGCGTAGGTGGGCTATCAGTAGACAACTCTATTCTCGCAACACCCGTAGATTACACAGGCCCCACACCCACGAGAAAACTGTACACATGGCTCGTCGAGGATGCCAACGGTGATGGTATAGTTGAGATGCTTGATGGAGTAAACACTATCGAGTTCAATAACATAATGTCATGCGCAGACCTTTACGACTACTATGCCGCCAATAACCTAAACGGCCTACCCCTACCAAACGACGTGGATGTTAACAACATTGGCTACTATGCATCCAATGTAACAGTCTTCCTAGAAGGCCTCTCATTCCTGGACATCGCTAGAGCTCGCGTTGGAGGAGTCCCCGACAACTTGGCAATTCCAATGTGGAACATAACACTTCAACCCTTCGAGAAGAAATCACTTTACTTCTTCATGACTAGTGCTGTTGAACCGAGCCAGCTCTCGGTCGTGGGCGCCTTTAAGAATCCTGTTGACGGTAAATACGTGATATTCACAGTTCAGTCGATTAAGAAATAGCAAGCTTCTAGAAGGATTACTCAAGCCCCTCTAATTAATTAGGGCATGTAGAAGTTATGCTCAAGGATTGTAGGGGATCGGTTCTATCAGTATAGTGAACGGTATAGTACTTCGGTTTTAACTCCTTCAGTATTAGGTCCCATGCCTTCCATGGATCCGCCTCATCCCCACATGTATAAGCGTCAAACGTGGCATAATCATAGTTTGGCCACGTGTGGAGGGCTAGGTGGCTCTCTAGTACCAAGGCTATTACACTGACTCCTCCCTTTTCACCTTCGATTCTCCAGCTCTTTAACTCTACTAGTGTTGCCCCAGCAGCCTCTACAGCACGCTTCATTAACTCTCTCAAGTACTCCTCGTTTTCGGCCAGCTCTCTTGGTATCCCGTAGAGGCTGCCATATACGTGCTTTCCTACTATGAAGTCGTTAGGCATCTCCTCTTCCCTTATAACCCCGTATATACGTAGTGGAGCTTAAGAGTGTTTCCCCTCCTTGTGTATCTCCCAATGGCTGACTCCGTGGGCCATCTCTCTAGCGTGCTCGGCTACCTCAAGGATGATCTCGAGCGTTACTCTAACAGCATCTACGCTACCGGGGGATACGATAACCAGCGATGACCCTATCTGGTAAGCCGATACGCGGGACAGAATAGCTCTAAGGCCAACGCTCTCCATGCTCTTCATGCGGTGAATCTCGCCGAAGCCCTCAAGTCTCCGAGAAGCTATGTGTTCAACCACGTCCACGCTGAGATCCCTGCTTGATATACCCGTGCCACCAGTGACAATCACGATGTCACTCCTACTCACCGCGTCGAGCACAGCTGATCGAATCAATGAGGTATTGTTAGGTACCACTACTCTATACGCCAGTATGTGATTCCTCTCAGAAAGGTATCTTGATACAAATGGAGTAATCTTATCCTCTTTCTCTCCCCGATACACCCTATCGCTTGTAATAACAAGCGAAAACCTTACCATTCCATCGACACCATCTCTAGGATTTAACAATAACAGTCTAAATAACTCCCATCCATGCGAGAGCATTCACGGAGATGGAGAATTGGCAGTGAAACAGGCAATAGTACTACGCCGGGACCTGAACATGGGGAGGGGTAAGGCGGCTGCCCAGGCGGCGCATGCTTCATGTGAGGCAGTATTCTCAATACTCTCATCTCGGCGTCGAGAGTGGAAAGAATGGCTGGATAAGTGGAGGATTGAGGGACAGAAGAAGATAGTACTACGTGTGGAAAGCTTAGAGGAGCTACTAGAGATCTATGAGAAGGCCAAGATAGAAGGATTACCAACGAGCCTCGTAGCCGACGCCGGTCACACTCAACTCCCGCCAGGTACGAAAACTGCAGTTGCAGTGGGACCCGCCCCTGAGGAGCTAGTCGATAAAATAACAGGCCACCTGAAGCTATTCTAGGCCGCTCCTATTATCGATGAGGACCACTTCTTCAACAGCCGGCCCTGCCACCCGGCCTCCGCGAGTAGGGGCACAGTCACAGCGGCCATATTCAAACATTCCATTGGCAATGGAAGAATAATTATCTTTACGAAGGCGTCTACATCTATGGGGCTATAGCTAGTTGACCAGTTCAACAATGATCGCCAAGATACTTGAAGAGGTATGGGGGATACGATTCAGACCCAAAACAAGAGTAGTTGTATCGATAAACCGGCCGACCGGGTTCATAGTAGCAGAGAGACGGATTAAGACCGACAAAGAGGGTCCCTGGCTAGTCTACTGGGTTAGGAAAATAGGTATCTCGACAAAACGACTACTAAAGCAAATACGCACCGCTACAGGCGGTGAGGTATCATTCATGGGATTGAAAGACGCGAAAGCAGTTACATACCAGTATATTCTTGTCTTGAACCCCAAAAGGTCTCCACAATACATTGAAGGAGAAGATTTCAAGGCATGGCTCTTGGGTAGGCGTGTCAAGCCTCCGAGGCTCGGCTCTCATTTATGGAATAGCTTCAGGATAACTGTTAATGTTATTGAGGGCGAAGTAGAGGAGTTCTGCGAAGCCTTCAACAACCTAATCGTTCCAGGCTTCTACGGTCCACAGAGATTTGGAGTAGAAAGACCCAATACCCACATTCTAGGCCTGTTAGCGGGGTTACCATCACCCGGACTACTCTTCAAAGAATATTCATTCAGCTACCCCTTCCAAGGAGAGTACCGTGCCGGCTACGAGGCTAGTGGAACAAGCTCCGTTCGCAGAGAAAGGGACCCCTATGCAATAACTAGCCATGTGCCCCACTTTATTGCAAGGGACGCTCTTCAGTCCTACATATGGAACCGGATGCTGAGTGTTGTTTATAAGGAGCCGGGAGAGCCCCAGTTCTACGAGAAAACGACGAGGGCATTATGTCCTGGAGATAAGAGAGCTTGGATTGCAAGACTACCCTCTAGAAAATTGCTAAACTCGAGAGGCGATTGGGCAGGGTTGGCTCGAAGTATTGTGAGGGATGAGGGTCTCCCTTGGAGGCTCTTACCAAGGGATGCCCCCATGAGGCCGGTTGCAGTAGAGGCATGTAGGGCTTCATGTCGTCCTTCAGGCGAAGGGGCGGTTGTATGGGTTACCCTGCCTAGGGGGATCTACGCCACTATGGCGATTAGGACGGCAGGTTATGTCTCCTGGATTAACTAGATATACGGGGCCAAGGCTACAACTCATCACGGTGATATACATGTCTTACATTACTGGCCCCGTTACCAGGCCCCAGAACGTTAAGGCCCACGTAGGCATCATAGGAGGCAGCGGCCTATACGATCCAGGAATAGTTGAAGACCCAGTCGAGGTAAGGGTCTACACACCCTATGGTGAGCCGAGCGATTTCATAACCGTTGGAACCGTGGAGGGCGTTAAGGTAGCATTCCTCCCCAGGCATGGGAGAGGGCACAGAATCCCGCCTCACCGGATCAATTATAGGGCAAACATCTGGGCTCTCAAGAGTCTGGGTGTCAAGTGGATCATAAGCGTCTCCGCGGTAGGCAGCCTCCGCGAAGACTACAGGCCAGGAGACTTCGTCGTACCAGACCAGTTCATCGACATGACGAAGAAAAGGGAGTACACATTCTTCGACGGCCCTATAACAGCCCATGTCAGCATGGCGGATCCATTCTGCGACGACCTAAGAGAGAAGATAATCAAGGCGACACAAGAGCTAGGCTACACTATACACCCCAAGGGAACCTACGTATGTATCGAGGGACCCAGGTTCTCAACTAGAGCCGAGAGCAGGGTGTGGAAGGAGGTCTTCAAAGCCGACATAATCGGAATGACGCTAGTACCAGAGGTTAACCTGGCCTGCGAGGCTCAAGTCTGCTACGCTACCCTAGCCATGGTAACAGACTATGATGTATGGGCAGACCACCCGGTAACCGCTGAAGAAGTAGAGAGGATAATGAAGCAAAACGTCTCCAGGGCGAGGGAAATACTCTATAAGGTCATCCCCCAGCTGGCAGGAGAACCTGAGACAGGGAAGTGCAGCTGCTGCAGGGCGTTAGACATTGCAATCGTCTAAAGACATGAGTCAAGCTATACTGGAGGCGATAAAAGAGGCAAGGAGTCTGCCAAAGATAAGCCTAGATGGAGAACTCGTTATAACATACACGTGGAGGGCAAAGCCAGCCGCCCTATCAATGTACATGACTCTATTACACTCCGGGCTAAAGGCAACAATAGCTCACACAGCGCTCGCAAGCGTCCACATTATTCCTTACAGGGACATAGACACTCTAGTAGTCTTCACCGCAGACGAGAGAGACACGAGGACAGTGAACCTAGCAATGGCAGCTTCTTCACTGGGGATTAGAACGACTGTTGTAGGTCCCAGGATGCACCCGGCCATCGAGGATACACTGAATAATATGAATGTGGAGAGAATAGAGGTAAGCTCCAATGCCCCGGTACTAACAATGATGATCGCTTCATTATTCTGGAGGCCGAAACTAATGGGTGCGAGAGAAGAAAGAATGCAGGAAGAGTTAACGAGCCTGGACTCGGCGTATGAATGGATAAGGGAGAGATACAGTGAAGAAATCGCCAAACTCTCACAAATCGGACCAGAAAAAATCTACTATACACCATCAATAGAGGCTGGAGCATCATATTACGCAATGCTCGCTGGAGCTAACTCGTATCCACTCGATGAGCTGTCAAACCTTAAAGGACCCCGTGAGGCAATCGCCTTCGTGGCAGGTGTAGATCAACACAACTATAAGGATATCATATTAAACGCGAGCCTCAGAGGAGTGAAACTCTACAAGGTAGTCATAGACACTGACCCAGTCACGGTAAACTTGTATGCGGCGATGCTCGCCATCGCAGCGTTAAACAAACTATTATAGGAAATAGAATTGGAGTTGGGAGCATGCCTAGAATCAAATACGAGCCTGCTGAAGACGTATGCAAGGCTATAGAATTAATTCTTTCCACGGGTATGTTCCCTCACATTAAGCCTGGCAGAGTGAAGTGTGTGAGAAGTAGAGGCTCGAAGTCGCGTGCTATTGCTAGGATATATGGTCTACCCAAACCTTGGATAGTGTCTGGATTAGAGCCCGGGTATGTGATTGAGGTCATCAGTGAGAAGTTCAACAAACTATCGTGTAAGGAAAAGGTTAAGACATTGATCCACGAATTGCTTCACATACCAGCCACCTTCTCCGGAGGATTACGGCCTCATGGCAAGATGGTTAATGGAAGGCGGGTGAACGCATACTATAGGAAGCTTGATTCAGGCTTATTGGAAGAGTTGTGCAGGGTTCTCACCGGAGGCTAGCGAGTTTAGTCTTGTATAAATCATACAAGTGCTTTACACCGTATTCCAATGGTACTTCTGGTCTCCATCCACTGGCTTTACTTATCTTG
>JAADGB010000058.1 GCA_013152575.1 Thermoproteota archaeon
CGGTGAGAAGCAGGTCATTGTCAAGGTTGCCGAGGAAGATAAAGGGAGAGCAATAGGGAAAGAGGGTAGGAATATAAAGAGGGCGAGACTCGTCCTTCAGAAACTCTACGGAGTCTCCAGTGTAGTTATAAAGTAGAGCTATAGTCTGCCACCATTAGTTTTTAAAGACCCGTCTAATCCTATGTGGCCAGAGGGGGTAGCAAGGGTATGACAGGTAAGAAATCGCCAGTAGGTCTATTCGCGGCCAGAAAGCTCAGGAAGAAGAGGATGAAGTTTAGGTGGAGCCAGCTAGAGTTCAAGAGGAGGAGGCTAGGCCTCAAGAAGAAGTACGACCCACTAGAAGGAGCTCCAATGGCTAGAGGAATAGTCCTAGAAAAGGTTGGAGTCGAGGCTAGACAGCCCAACTCAGCTCTCAGAAAGTGTGTCAGGGTCCAGCTAGTCAAGAACAAGAAAGTGGTAACAGCATTCGTGCCAAGGGATGGTGGTATACTACACATAGACGAGCACGACGAAGTAATCATAGAAGGTATCGGAGGACCAAGAGGCAGATCAATGGGAGACATCCCAGGAGTCAGATACAAGGTAGTAATGGTGAACGGCGTATCACTTAAGGCCCTATGGCTTGGTAAGAAGCAGAAGCCGAGAAGATAAACCCCTAATAGGGGCTCCCAAACTCTTCCTCATCATCGTCCTCTTCATCTTCCAACTCACGCGATAAGTCTATCAGCTCTTGGCTCACGTATATCGGTTTGTCAGCTACCAGTGCTAGGAAGACTGCATGGCTGGGAATCATCTTTATACTAACATGGAGGCCATCTGATTCAAAATGCGCTGTTGCCGTATATACGCCCGTCACTTCATCATACTCGTCAATCACTATCCTATCGAGGCTCCGCTCGATCATATCCCTGAAATCATCATGGAATGCCAGTAACGAGAATAGACTCTGTCTCCTGGGCGGTGGATCGCCCCTTCTCAGCATTTCTAAGGCTTCAATAACTTCTGGAGGGACATAGTACATTTCAAAAATCTCGCCATTCTCAAGGTAAAGTCTCAGCCCAATGGGATACTTGCTCTTACCACCTAGAACGATGTAATTCTCATCGTCTCCGTAGATTACTTGGTATATTGGCGCTATGTCGACTACCTGATGCAATTCATTCAACCCAGTCACCCACGGCCCAGTCCAGTGGCGCGAACTAGGGCTTATCAACTAAATGCCGCAGGTTAAGGGAGATTGAGGAAGCTTATAAGGGTCAGAGTCTGGCCGAAGTTTAAGGGTGCTAGAAGGAAGTGTCGGCAAACGAAGTGACCCTACCAGAGGACATCGAGGTAAGAGCGGACTCGATCAGGCTATTCGGTAAGTGGAGCTGGGTAGGAGTAGAGGTAAGGGACCCCGGCCTGAAAAGATACATAAGCCTGAGGCCTATATGGATCCCCCACACAGGCGGACGCCACGAGCACAGGAGATTCGCCAAGAGCCAGGTACCCATAGTCGAGAGGCTGATCAACCAGCTAATGAGGCCAGGTAGAAACGGTGGAAAGAAACACCTAGCCTACAACATAGTCAAGACAGCCTTCGACATAATCTACTTAGAGACCGGCGAGAACCCCATACAGATACTTGTAAGGGCTATCGAGAACGCCGCCCCCAGAGAGGAAACCACGAGGATCGTATACGGTGGTATCACTTACAGGGTCTCCGTAGACGTCTCACCGCAGAGGAGAGTAGACCTAGCGCTAAGATTCCTAGCCGAAGGCGCCAGGAACTGTGCATTCAACAACCCCAAGCCTATCGAGGAGTGTCTAGCCCAGGAGATAATACTAGCCTCCCGGGGCGACCCGCAGAGCCACGCGATAAGGCAGAAGGAGGAGATCGAGAGAATCGCCCTCAGCTCAAGGTAATCCATAATCCCACACCTTCTCCCCAAAGCGGTGGCTTTTTAACTCCTTTTCGCACCAGTCTCCTAATCGGCTCTAGACGGAGCTATGGGGTGTATAGGAAATGCCCGAGAAGCAGCACCTAAACCTAGTAGTAATCGGTCACGTAGACCATGGAAAGAGCACACTAGTAGGTCACCTACTCTTCAGACTTGGACTAATCGAGGAGAAGAAGCTCAAAGAGCTAGAGGAGCAGGCAAGAGCCAAGGGTAAGGAGAGCTTCAAGTTCGCCTGGATCCTCGACAAAATGAAAGAGGAGCGTGACAGAGGTATCACAATCGACCTAACCTTCATGAAGTTCGAGACCAAGAACTACGTGTTCACTATAATTGACGCCCCCGGCCACAGAGACTTCGTCAAGAACATGATCACTGGCGCAAGCCAGGCCGACGCTGCTATACTAGTAGTATCAGCTAGAAAGGGAGAGTTCGAGGCTGGTATGAGCCCAGAAGGCCAGACCAGAGAGCACCTACTACTAGCCAAGACTATGGGTATCGAGCAGATAATCGTAGCCGTAAACAAGATGGACGCCCCCGACGTCAACTACGACCAGAAGAGGTTCGAGCAGATAACAGGCATCCTGAAGAAGTTCATGAAGGGACTAGGCTTCAAGGTCGAGGAGATACCCTTCATCCCAGTCAGCGCATGGAAGGGAGACAACCTCATCGAGAGAAGCCCCAACATGCCATGGTACAAGGGCCCAACCCTAGTAGAGGCCCTAGACCAGCTAAAGCCGCCAGCAAAGCCTGTAGACAAGCCTCTAAGGATACCCATACAGAACGTATACTCGATCCCCGGAGCCGGTACCGTGCCAGTAGGTAGAGTAGAGACCGGCGTACTAAGGGTAAACGACAAGGTAGTCTTCATGCCACCGGGAGTAGTCGGAGAAGTCAGAAGCATACAGATGCACTACCAGGACCTAGAGAAGGCTGAGCCTGGAGACAACATCGGATTCGCTGTAAGAGGCATTAGCAAGAACGACGTAAGGAGAGGAGACGTAGCAGGCCACGTAGACAACCCACCGACAGTAGCTGACGAGTTCACCGCAAGGATCTTCGTCATCTGGCATCCAAGCGCAATCGCACCAGGCTACACGCCAGTCATCCACGCACACACCGCAAGCATAAGCGCCAGAATGGTAGAGATACTAGCCAAGCTAGACCCAAGAACCGGTAAGGTAATCGAGGAGAAGCCACAGTTCCTAAAGCCAGGAGACGTTGCAATCGTAAGGTTCAAGCCAGTCAAGCCAATGGTAGTAGAGAAGTTCAGCGACTTCCCAGCACTAGGAAGATTCGCAATGAGAGACATGAACAGGACAATAGGCATCGGCATAATCACCGACGTAAAGCCAGCACAGGTCGAGATAAGGAAGAAGTAATCCACGCCAGCATTTTCTCCCAAACCCTTCCTCAATACTGCAACTCAATATTTCTCCATCCCCTCTACACTGGCAGCATTTACTTTATAACCGGAACCAGGCGCCCAATACGGTTACGGGTGGAGAAGGAAGATGGCGTTCAAGATAAGGATCTACCTATGGAGCACGGACGTGAAGAGCCTCCAACAAGTAGTCGAACAGATCCGCGAGATAGCAAAGAAGACTGGAGCCCCAATTAGGGGACCCATACCACTCCCAACGAAGAGGCTCGAAGTACCCATCTTTAGGCTACCCCACGGTGAAGGCAGCAAGTACTGGGAGCACTGGGAGTTAAAGATCCACAAGCGTATCATCGACCTAACAGCCGACGAGAGAGTACTGAGAAGGCTGATGAGAATACAGATACCACGAGACGTAAGAATAGAGATCAAGCAGATGAGAGGCTAAACCCCCATCTAATTATAACATAACTCCCAACCAACCGTCTGAATCCTTAATAAAACTCCTCTCAACATGGATACATTGGACTCTATGGGTGCCGGGGTGCCCGAGCGGACCAAGGGGACGGGCTGGAGACCCGTTCCCCCGTATGGGGGGCGCGGGTTCGAATCCCGCCCCCGGCGCCATACAATCCCCTTAGTGCTTCTTAGTGGGTGGAGGCATGATCACAATAGTAGTCTTGTCTGGTATGTCGTCGGGAGTAACCTCTAACACCCTACTATCGAGCCTTAGCCTCCTAGCCTTTGAGATCGAGAGGAATTTGTCTAGCGGATCTAGCGGTAGGGTGGAATAGGGTACCCAGTAATGCATTGGGATCACTAGTCTTGGCTCTGTCTTCGTTATGAGCTCCCACGCCTCTTCTGCATCTATAGTATAGGTTCCGCCCACCGGAACCATTAGTATGCTTACACCCTTAAGCTTCTCGAGGACATCGTCCCCGGGGATATGTCCAAGGTCGCCAACATGTACGATGCTGAAGGATCCGGCCTCCAGCCTATAGATTATGTTCTCGCCGCGGAGCTTGCCCATAGACTTATCATGGTATGCCTGTATCCCCTCAACTTTGAAGGGACCCAGCTGGAAACTGCCTTTCCTCCATTTAACTACTTCTCTTGCATCAACCATCTCAACAGCGTTGTGGTCGTAATGGTTATGGGTCACTAACACGGCATCCGCCTTGATCCGGAACTCTGGCAGGTTTAGGCTGCCGCCATCATGGGGGTCAATAGCTATCGAATAATCATCGTATTTGACTAGGAAGTACGCGTGTCCATACCATTCAATCCTCAAAGAGCTACCCATATCATCCACCTATAGAGCTATTCTATAATCTACGGCTACTAAATCTTAATTTCCGAACACAATGGCTCATCTTACGGGGATTCGAGTGCCAATAGGCTACTTCGATAAGAAAATTGGCACACTAGACGATATCAATGTTGAAGGTAAGAAGGTGTTGCTAAGAGTTGATATTAATTCTCCTATTGATCCAAAAACTGGTGATATACTAGATGATACAAGGTTTAGATCGCACCTAGAGACTATTGAGACGCTCATCGACCAGAAAGCTGCGGTAGTCATAATGAGCCACCAAGGCAGACCCACCAGCAGCGACTTCACAAGGCTAGACAAGCACGCAAAACTACTCTCCAGCCTCCTTGGCATTGATGTTGACTATGTACCCGATGTTATTGGTCCAGAAGCGTTGAGGAGAATACAGCAACTATCGCCAGGGCAGGTTCTACTACTAGACAATACAAGACTTGTCAGCGAAGACTATGTTGAAGCGCCGCCAGAAGTGCACTCGAAGGGAATAATGGTTACGACCCTCTCGAAACATGTAGAGTACTATGTTAACGATGCCTTCGCAACAGCACATAGAAGCCAGGCCAGCATAGTAGGCTTCCCCCTAGTCCTACCAAGCGTAGCAGGTAAGTTGATGGAGCGTGAAGTGAGGACGTTGTCAAGAGTGTTGTCCAAGGATGAAAGACCCAAAGTCTTCGTTCTAGGTGGAGCAAAAGTAAAGGACACGATTAAGGTAATCAAATACGTCGTAGAGGCAGGAGTTGCAGACGAGATACTGACGACAGGTTTAGTGGCGTTACTCTTCCTCCTCGTATCAGGAGTAAACATAGGAGAAGCTGAGAGTGTTGTGAAATCCAAGGTCAACGAGAAAACGGTTGAAACCGCGAGGAACCTCATTGCATCAGGTGCCCCAATAAGGGTACCTTTGGACTTCTATGCTGAAATAGATGGTAACGTGGAACTAGTAGATGCCTCAAATATAACGGGTGCTCCCAAAGACATAGGCCCCTCAACAATAGAATACTACTCATGGAAGATACGCAGCGCTAAGATAATAGTAATGAGGGGTCCCGCCGGAGTAATTGAAGACCCCCGGTTCAGGAGAGGGACCCGGGAACTTGTTGAAAGCGCTCTGAGATCCAACGCGTTCACAATATTCGGCGGAGGACACTTCAACGCGATACTATCAGAGTTCCCCGAAGAGCTCCGTAGGAGAGTGGGACACATCAGCACCGGTGGAGGAGCACTACTATACTTCCTCGCGAACAGGAAGCTACCCGGGTTAGAGTCTTTAGCTAGATCATACGAGAAATTCTTCACGGGTGACGGCTCGTGACGGTAAAAATTGGTATTAACGGTTATGGCACTATTGGTAAGAGAATAGCCTCAGCTATCATGAAGGTACCCGGCCTAGAGCTTGTAGGAGTAGTCAAGAGGAGCCCGGACTACGGTGCATTGCAGGCGCATAAACAGGGACTAGCACTATACGCGCCAGACGAGGAGTCAGCAAGGAAGTTCGAGAAGGCCGGATTACCAGTTAAAGGGACCCTCAAAGATCTCCTAGGAGAAGTAGACTTGATTGTAGACTCAACGCCCGGCGGCGTCGGAGCCAAGTACAAGCCCCTCTATGAAGAGCATGGGGTCAAGGCGATATACCAGGGTGGAGAGAAGGCTGACGTCGCAGAGGTCTCGTTCAGCAGCCTATGTAACTATGAGGAGGCCATTGGCAAGAATAGCGTGAGGGTCGTCTCATGCAATACGACAGGCCTCCTCAGAGTAATCTGTACATTGAATAAGGTATTTGGAGTCGAGAAGGTCAGAGCCACTATAATAAGGCGTGCAGCCGACCCCAAGGAAATCAAGAGAGGACCGGTAAACAGTATAGTATTGAACCCGCCTAAACTGCCGAGCCACCACGCGATAGACGTGAAGAGCGTTCTACCATGGCTTGACATATGGACTTCAGCTGTAGTGGTTCCAACTACCCTAATGCACGTGCACAACCTCATAGTCTACCTAAAGAAAGATGCGACCAGGGAGGATGTTATCGAGGCGTTAAGGCAGGCTCCAAGGATAATGCTAGTCTCAAGCGAGGCCTCAGGGATAAAGTCTACAGCGCAGCTAGTGGAGGCTGCTAGGGAGGTAAGGCCGCGGTACGATATACCAGAGCTTGTGATCTTCGAGGACTCAATACACATTGAGGGGAGAGAGCTAGTATTCTTCCAGGCTGTACACCAGGAATCCATCGTTGTGCCAGAGAACATCGACGCCATCAAGGCAATGATGGGCCTAGAGAGGGACCCCGCGAAGGCTATCCAGGATACCGACTCCCTCCTCGGAGTATCGAAGACTCTCTGGTAGATCGATCCATTTTATCCCACAAGAATCCCATTCTACTCCACGTAATCTACTTCTTTAAATTTCGCTCCACTGACTAACACCCGGGGGAATTCTAGTGGATGGATATAGGAGATTTGTATCAAAGAGAACATCACTATTCAGAGCATCAGAAATAAGAGAACTGCTGAAGCTCACCGAGGGTAGAGACGTTATCAGCCTCGCGGGAGGATTACCTGACCCAAGAGTATTCGATCCAAGACTTGCAGAGATCGCAAAGGAGATAATTGAGAAGGAGAGAGATCACGCCCTACAATACTCACCCACTGCTGGTGTGACTGAGTTCCGGCAGACTCTAAAGGATTTCGCCGACTCCAAGGGTATTAAGGTTACAGCAGACGATGAAGTTGTAGTAACAGCTGGTAGCCAAGAGGCCCTCTTCCTAGCCGCTAGGGTTTTGATTGACCCCGGCGATAAGGTAATTGTGGAGGAACCGACCTATCTCGCTGCTGTAAACGTCTTCAGGGAGCATGGAGCGACCTTTGAGGCTATACCTATTGACAGTGAGGGCATGCAAACAGACGTCCTCGAGGAAAGGCTTAGGAGAATGAGTAAGGATGAGAAGAAGCCCAAGCTGATCTACTTGGTCCCCACTTCTCAGAACCCGAGCGGTTCAACAATGAGCCAGGAGAGGAGGAAGCACCTAATCGAGCTGGCCGAGGAGTATGATTTACTCATAATTGAGGATGACCCGTATAGCTTCTTCACATTCGAGCCCATCCAAGTGGATTACTTGAAGACGCTTGATAAGTCTGGTAGGGTTCTCTATATGTCAACCTTCAGCAAGATCCTCTCACCTGGTCTACGTGTGGGCTGGGTTCTAGGTCCTAGAGATCTCGTGAGCTATCTAGAGCTTTCAAAGCAAACAATAGATCTGCACACCTCTACACTATCACAGTACATCATAATGGAGGCCATCAAGAAGGGAATAGTTGATGCGACAATAGAGAGGGCGAGAGCACTCTATAAGATAAAGAGAGACTCAATGATGGATGCACTCGAAGACTACATGATGGACTTAGCAGACTGGACGAGGCCAGTGGGAGGATTCTTCACAATGGTATATGTAAATGGCGAAATCGACATGAAGGCACTCATGTATGAGGCAATAGAGAAGTACGGTGTAGCCTACGTCCCTGGAGAAAGCTTCTTCCCGGTCTCAAAGAAGAAGAACACGATGAGGCTGAACTTCAGCTACCCATCACCAGACCAGATAGTGGAGGGAGTAAGAAGAGTAGCCCTCCTAGTCAGGGAGAAGCTAGGCAAGTAGGTGTACCTCCTTTTTCCCCTCTCCCAATGAATCATGGTATTGGAGAGAATTATGGAGCGGATAATCGAGGAAGCGGGAGTAGGCATAATAAAGCCGGAGACCAGAAGGAAGATCATTGAAATACTGACGAGCGAGTTAAGCTATAGACAGGTAGCCAGGAGCCTAGGCGTGACTGCGGCAGCGATTCACAAGTACATCACGGGCAAATCAACTCCTAGAGACGAGGTAGTCAAGAGAGCAATCGATCTTGCAGCAGAACTCGGTCTAACCGAGGTAGGCGACCTAATCTTAGAAGACATTGCTACAGAGCTAGAAGCCCTGCTGAAAACGTTGGCTGAAAAGGATCTAGCCTCAGCCTCACACGTTTCAAAACTCTCAAGTATAGTCGGCAGGGCTAAACTGGTATTAGCAGCTGGCCTCTCAGGAAACAAGAAGCGAATGTAGTTCTCTTCTACGAGATTTTCACCACGTTCCAGTACTCGCCAGCCTCAATTAGCCACGCCGCCATTAATCTGGCCACGAATCTCCTAGCATCTCCTCTCGAGATATTGTATCCGAGTCTCGAGGCCGCCTTGTAGGCTATATCCTCATCTATCCTGTCGATAAAGATGTCTGTTAGTTCCTCGAGTAGATCCCATAGGTTTATTCTCCTTTTACTGGATACGATTTCCTTAAGTCTAGTATAGTCTTCGTCTTTTAACATGGCCTTATCCACTAGGTCTTCTCGCCCCTCTTCTCTTGCAACCCGCCAATAAGTGAAGAGTAAATCATAGTTATCCACAACCTTGCCTGACGCGAATGGAGGCGTCTTCTTATTCTCGGGTTTCTCCACGAGATGCACCGCTTTTAGTAATTAAGCTGAATAGGCTAATATTAAGTGTCGGGTACGATGCTGAGGTGCCAGTGATTGGACATCTTCGTGCTCGACACGACTAGCGTGACAGAGACAAGGCTTAGATCAACGCTAGAAGAGGAGAGCTTAGAGGGAGTAGTGTCTAAGATAGCTGGGTTGATTAGAGAGGCTAGAATAAAGTTGAAGGCAAGATTCTACATGACCCCGTCAACCTGGAGCGAGCTCCGGAGGATACTTATTGGTAACTCTGTCAGCCTCGAGGTCATCCAGGAATTAGCCGCTTGGATTACTGTTAAGGCACCAGACAAGCTTTCACTCCAAATCCCGGCCAGCGTCTTCTCCGAGTATGTAGCTGACATAAGGAGGAGGCTCTTCAAGGGATTACGAGTTGCTGAAACGGCTGTACGTAGGGTTGCAAAGGAGTGCCCGGACTCTAGCGATGGATGCATTGGTGAGACGATTAGAGATCTCAGAGATAAGTATAGGGAGGCTACCCGTAAAGGTCTTGTCGATAGCGTAGAGGACTTGGACACTATCCTTCTCGCCATGGAGTTAAAGGGTATAGTAGTGACTAGCGACGCAGGGATTAGGAGGCTGGGAGAACAGTTAGGAATAATCGTTGTAGACCCGGTTGATTTCGTCAACATGCTTAAGAGAATGATATCATCCATGGACTCTTCCTTCGAATCAAGTTAGTGACCACGGGTAAAGGATTAAATCACCCAAACAAGCCCCTCACTCTTATAATGGAAGCCGCCGTAGCTCAGCGGTAGAGCGCCGGCCTCGTAACGGTAAATCGTTGATCCGAGGTCGCGGGAGAGCCGGTGGTCGCGGGTTCGAATCCCGCCGGCGGCTCCATACACCTAGATTCTACGATGTGCCCCAAGGTTTCTAGACGATCTCTTTTTAGATACTTTGACATAGTTAATCGTTGAAGGTGGAAGTTTTGGCGAGGATCTATACTAGGACTGGAGATGGAGGAGAAACCTACTGTGCCGCTCTAGGGACTAGGGTCCCCAAGGATCATGCTTTGATAGAGTTCATGGGGACTCTTGACGAGGCAAATAGTCTACTTGGCATTGCTGCGGCGAACTGTGAGGGCGAGGTTAAAAGGTCCCTGGAGGATTTACAGAGGCTACTCTTCCGGGTTGGATTCTCTCTGGGAGGGTTCGCTGATATAAGTGAGGCTGATGTTGAAAGCCTTGAGAAGATCGTTGATGAGTATATGGCTGGAGTCGAGTTGAAAGGATTCGTGATCCCTGGGGGAGATATGTGCTCATCCTTCATCCACTTTGCTAGAACAGTTGTCCGGAGGGCTGAAAGAAGGCTGGTCTCAGCGCATAGGTCAGGGGTTAGTGTTAAGGCGGGAGAGGATAAGTTGAAGCTAGCAATTAAGGTGTTGAATAGGATGAGCGACGCGCTATACGCGATGGCTGTAGGAGTCCAAGCTAGGAAGGGTGAATTGAAGTACTTGTAGCGGGCCTCTAGGGGGACGAGCCTCCCCATAGGGGCTTGTCAGGCGATGGCGTATTCTTCATCGGCCCATCAAGTAATTGGATACAGATAGCTAATCCTAATTAAGAATCACAGCCAACCACTATATGAGGGTGGAGTGTTTTGGCGCAAACCCTTGAATCAGAGATTGAGGGCGTAGTGGCAACGCTACGGTACCCTGATGCCAAGAGTCTCAGGGAGTTTATAGAAGCTCTATCAAAGATACTCGATGAAGCTAGATTCGATATCACTCAGGGTGGAGTCAAGGTTGCTGGCATGGATCCAGCTAAGGTTGCCTTTATCGAGGTATGGATGCCCCGGGAGTCCTTCCTAGAATACGACCTAGACGAGTCCCGCGAGTCGATATACATGGGTGTCAGGCTAGAATCTCTTGCAAGTGCCCTGAAGAAGGGGAAGAAAGGCGAGCCTGTGCTCTTCCGGGTCTCAGATGACAAGGTATATGTCCAGGTTGATAGTGTGGTTGTAAAGAGATTCCTAATGCCCAATATCGAGGTGTTCATAGACCTGCCCGAGAACATTACACTGGAGCACGATGTAGAGGCTAGTGTCATAGCCGAGGTGCTCAAGAAGGCTGTAAAGGATGTTGAGATTGTTGGTAAGGAGGTCGAGTTCGAAGCAAATGATGGCAAACTAGTTATAAGGGCGAAGGGAGAGGCCAGGTCGAGAGTAGAGGCAGTACTACAAGAGGGTGTCTCAAGCGCATTATTATACCTGGAGATCAGGAAGCCCTCTGTCAGCGTATACGATGTATCCTACATAAAGAACGTACTAAACCTAACGAAGATAGCAGAATCAGTTGAAATAAGGTTCTCCAGCGAGAGACCATTAGAGCTCGTATTCAAGAGCCCAGATGGGAGTAGGGTAAGGTATCTTCTAGCCCCATCAGTCGTCTAACCCAGCTGCCTCCCTCAACCTCTTTACAACGAAGTCCTTATTCAGCAGCGAGAGTAGGGGCGCGGCCCTAGGTCCTCGATCCTCTCCAACGAACACCCTGTAGAACTCTCTGTAGAACTCACGCCTCTCCTTACCTGTAAGGTTCTGCGTCGCTTGTATCATGGCCTCCTTAATGCTATCCTCTCTCCAGTCGGATAGACTCGCCAGCTTCTCGGCTAGTACGCTGAAAGTCTCCTTGTACTTTAGATTCACGATAACATCTCTGCTCACTGACTCCACTATTCTTACCTTAAGGCCTGGCGGCGAGTACTTCTCCACCCATCTGCCAGCCTTTTCTAACAGGCCCTTCACCCAGCTTAGACTATAGTCATCGGGCTCCTCCGGCAGATGGCCCGTTCTCTTGAGCCTTGCCAACGCCTCTTCCACTCTATCCATTGGAATCAGTTGTGCTAGTATTGCGGCATGCGTGTAGGGTACCTGTGCAGGGAGCCTTAGAGGCATCTTACCGGGATGGCTCAACTCGTACGTTCTCTTTAGGTAATCACCGTCCTCAGCCTCCTCTACACCGAAGTAGACCCTCTCTGCCTTGTAGTATTGCTCGTAGTATTGCGGCAGTTGCAGAGGATCGATAACTATCTTCTTCCTAGGATGAGTGTAGAAGTATAGGAATCTCAGTATTTGTGGGTGGGCGATTTCAAGCCACTCTCTCGGAGTAATGCCTACAAAACCACTGCTTGACATATCAGACTCTCTACCTGAGACCCTGTATCCAACCCACTCATACCACTCTCCTAGTGGGGGATCGTAGTCGAAGACCTTGACCGATAGCTCGACACAGCTATCCCTGCTACCTCCAGGCGTCGCGTGATCCTTCCCGTAGGGTTCAAAGTCTACGGAGAGAACCTTCCAGACACCTGCCCACTCGATCCTCCAGTTCAGCTTTACATCTGTTATATCAGCTATACCACGATGGCCGCAGTGCTTACACACGTATTCTACCTTGCCGTCCTCGGTAACCCTAACTGCCTTCGTCTTATCTATCCTTCCACAATTGCTACACCTTGGCTCTACGGGGATCCAGTCCTCAGGGTATGGCTTCCTTCCCCTGTACTTGTTGACTATCTCGCGGATCTCCTCCTTCTTCGGTAGAACCTCTTGCAATATGAAGTCCTTGAAGGGACCCTTATAGAGCTCCTCGGTAGTCACGACCTCTACTCTCCCATCGGTGTACTCCTTTATGAATGGTCCGAAGTCGCTCCAAAAATGATCGATCCAGCTCTTATGGCACCCCTTGGGGTCTGGCACATCCTTGAGCGGCCATCCAGCATACTTCTTCGCTTCGTTGGGATCGTCGAACTGCTTCCTCTGACTCTCCTTACCCTTCCAAGGATCAACCGTGTAGAGGGTGAGAAGCTGTCTCACCTTGTATCCACGCTTCTCTAGCTCCCTTCTAACAGCCTCTCCCAGCAGAATCTCTCCTCTCAACCTACCTATGTGTTGGAGGCCCGATACGCTTAGTCCACCATTAATAGTGATAACACCCTTCTCCCTATACCTTTCTCTCAGCCTCTCCTCCAGCGAATCCACTAGCTGGTCCAACCAGTGCTTCTCCACCCATTACACCTAGTAAGGAAACGATACACTAGCCTAATTTTGTTCTTTGCAATAGCCTACCCGGCTCCACTCTATAAATCAGGTTATAGAGTGGCCATATAGTGGAAAGACTTATTAGTTGAAAACGCATTGATTGATGAGCCAGAGGTGATGAGAATGCGCCAATGGATTTAGCCCGTTTGAGGGCTCCCCAGGACTCCTCCATGATCCCCTCCTCCTGGTATAATATCGTCCCAGACCTCCCCGAAGAGCTTCCTCCAATGCTCCGACCCGACGGCGAGCCAGTCAAACCATCAGACCTCGAGCCAATATTCCCATCAAAGCTAATAGAACAAGAATTCTCACGGAGCAGATTCATCGAAATCCCCAGAGAGTTAAGGGAGCTATATGCTAGGCTTGGAAGACCAACACCCCTACTACGTGCAAGACGGCTAGAGGAACTACTCGGAACGCCCGCACAGATCTACTACAAGTACGAGGGTGTAATGCCCACTGGTAGCCACAAGATCAATACAGCCGCTGCACAGGCCTACTACAACAAGCTGGAAGGAGTGCGCAGACTTACAACGGAGACAGGGGCTGGCCAATGGGGTAGCGCCCTAGCACTAGGCGGAGCATTATTCGGCTTGAAGGTCAGGGTCTACATGGTAAAGATCAGCTACATGCAGAAACCATACAGGAAGATAATGATGCAAGTATACGGTGCAGAGGTTATCCCAAGCCCAAGCAACTACACAGAATACGGTAGAAGACTCCTAAGCACGGATCCAGAAAACCCGGGAAGCCTTGGAATCGCGATAAGCGAAGCTATAGAAGACGCTGTCAAGAACGATGATACAAAATATAGTCTCGGCAGCGTGTTAAACCACGTACTCCTACACCAGACAATCATAGGGCTAGAGGCAAGGAAGCAAATGGAGGAGCTAGGAGTATACCCAGATATAGTCATAGGCTCAGTAGGAGGGGGCAGCAACTTCGCAGGATTAAGCTACCCCTTCATGAAAGACAGACTACAGGGGAGATCTGAGACAAGCTTCATCGCAGTGGAACCTACGGCCGCTCCCACGATGACCAAGGGTATTCTAGGCTACGACTATGGAGACTCGGCTGAAATGACGCCCCTCATCTACATGTACACACTAGGCCACAAGTTCGTTCCACCACCAATACACGCCGGAGGCCTAAGATACCATGGAGTAGCACCAACGATAGCAATACTCGTAAAAACAGGATACATAGAGCCAAGAGCCTACGGTCAAAACGAAATCTTCAACGCAGCACTCCTATTTGCAAAAGCCGAAGGCATAATCCCCGCTCCAGAAAGCGCCCACGCCGTAAAGGCCGCTATAGATGAGGCACTGAAAGCCAAGGAGCAAGGCAAGGAGAAAATCATACTGTTCAACCTTAGCGGACACGGCCTCCTAGACCTACAAGGCTACAATGATTACCTCGAAGGGAAGCTTACTGACGCCTACATCGACGGGCCAAGAATAGAAGACCTACCCTTCACCAAGAAATAGCCAGAACCGTAGGAACCCCCGCGGAGGAATACAGCATTGAGGCCCAGGCTCGAACTACTAGAGCTATCAGCACTAATACCACACGAAGAAGTGATGCCCCTAAGACTCCAAGAAATTCAAACGAGGATAATGCAAGACAAGTTTCTACTCAAGCCAATAATAGTCGACGAGAAAACCCTGGTAGTAGTAGACGGTCATCATAGACTTACAGCTCTAAAGAGGATTGGTGCACGCAGAGCACCAGTATTGTTTATTGACTATACTCGGGATATAGACAGGTTACACGTAATGGTGCCTCCGAAAAACATCGCCAGATATCAAAGCTCCATAGATGAACTAATAGCATCGATAACCAGTAGAAGAACTATGGTAAATATGGAATCTAGGGTAAGAATCGAGGTACGGGAAAGAGGATTCCTACTCGAGCATCTAGGCAGAAGCCTCCTGCCACCAAAGACCACAATACATTACACGTGGGCGAAGAACTACTATTCTCTAGTTCCCTTATCCCTTCTTTACTAGTACCTAACACTATAGGGGATGTGATAATTATAGTAGCCCTAATGCATTTCATTAATTCCAGGTACAAGAGACTAGGCAAGCTATGGAGGATAATGGTTTGGTGGCGCGGCTTAAGGCCTGTGCTAGGCTGATGAGGATAGTCAACAGCTTGATGGTTGGATTCGCCGTACTTGTGGGTATCACGATAGTAGTTGGTAGGGATATCGTTAACTTACCATTAACCACGCTAGCATTAGCCTATGTGACGGGGTTCACCATATCCGCCTCATCAATGGTATTGAACGATATAGTGGATATTGATATTGATAGGATTAACGCGCCGGACAGGCCTCTAGTGTCTGGAGCCATATCCTTGAAGACAGCATACGTCTGCTATGCTATACTCTCCCTCCTAGGCGTTCTAGCCTCACTATTGATCGGCTGGGAGGCCTTCGCAGTAGCCGTTGCTGGATGGCTTGTGGGAAGCCTATATGATGTATGGGGTAAGAGGAGCGGCTTCCCCGGTAATGTAATGGTAGCCTTCTCGACATCGCTACCATTCCCTTACGCGATGGCCGTGGTTGAGGTCTGGAGGGAGTCTACCATAATCTTCTGGGCGATGGTTTTCCTAACCGTTCTCGGCAGGGAGATCGTTAAGGATATTGCTGACGTTGAGGGTGACAGACACGTTAACGCGAGGACTCTACCGATCGTTATCGGGGAGGGACCCTCAGCCGTTATCGCAGCGACACTATATGTGGTTGCTGTCGCCCTAAGCCCGATACCAGTGATCATAGGGGGAGTCGAACCGGTATCCTACGGAGTTTTCATCGCCGTGGTGGATTTCATCCTCCTATATGAGTCTATTAGGATAGTCAAGGACCATAGCAGGGCTACTGCATTAAGACATAAGAGAAATGTGTTAATAGCAATGCTTCTAGGGTTAGTCGGGTTCATGTTAGGGACCCTGCTGGGGTAATGGTCTTGGAGTTAATAGCAGAGCTGAACCCTCCGAGGGACCCTGTTAAGCTGTTGGAGATAGCAGAGCGTTTCTCCGAGGTGTTCGACTGGATCGACATTCCGGACGCCCCGCTCGGCAAGCCAAACTACAACTCGCCCGTAATCGCCGCCTACCTAGTTAGCCGGGGCTTCAGTGTGATAGCCCATCTCAGGGTTTCCGACGTTAACACAATAGCCCTCAAGACGATAACAAAGACCTTAGGGTCCCTGGGAGTCCCACGCATAGTATACTTGAGGGGGGACCCGCCTCAGCAGGGTAGTAGTGTTGAAGACTTCACCCCGGAAGATGCAGTCTACTATGCGAGGAGCAGGCCTGAAGCCCCGGAGCCAGGCCTCCTGCTGAGTCTCAGGAAGGGAATTGAAGCCATAAGGAACCGGCTGGATGTGCCTGCTGGATTCTATTTTGTACTAAACTATGACTGGGAGAAAGGATCAAACATAGAGCTACTCAAGACCGTGTCAGCACTTGCAAGGAGTATGGACAAGAAGTTGTATGCATATCTGATAATACCAGAAGAGATCTGTAGCCAGCCCGTTAGAGTTAGCTCTCTGATAAGCCAGGTTACCGGACTCGTAGATGGCATCGTGTTCTCAGCTCCCCACAGCGTTGACTGTATCACAGAGTGTGGGAGGATAGCGAGGGATTCACTAAGTTGAGGATAGCCGTTGTAGGAGCCGGCTTCTCCGGGCTGGTGTTCGCCTATAAACTAGCCTCTAAGGGGTACGATGTGGATGTGTATGAAGAGCATAAGCGCGTAGGGTTTCCTCCCCACTGTACAGGCCTCGTATCCATGGATACGGTAGAACTAATCGGGGGGCCAGCAAAGGAAAACATACTTGGAACCTATAATGGGGTAGTCCTAGACGTTGAAGGAACTAGGTGTACAATAGACACTGTCAATAGAGTGGTAAAGCTAAACCGGGAAGGCCTCGAGGAAGCACTACTCGAGGAGGCAGAGGCGAACGGTGCAAGCATACACCTTGGAGTGCGGGTCTCGAGGATAGATAGCCAGGGCCTGGTTGAGGCTGGCAATGATAGGGGGATCTATGATCTAGTCATACTAGCCGAAGGTATCCACGGTAACCTTCGAGGTCAGATAGGACTAGATCACCGATTGACAACTACGTATGGCCTAAACGCGGAGATCTCCGGCCAGGACCAATCCCTGCTAGGCGATTATATCTTGATAGGTTTTGAAAGGACCCTGGAAGGGTTTTCCTGGAGATTCGGGTTCCTCGATAGGATCCTAGTAGGTGCATTATCTAAGAGGGCTAGAGAGGTAAAGGAGAAGGTAGCTAGTATGGTTAACGGTGGTAGACCCCGTAGATTATATGGTGGAATAGTTATCCATGGACCGCCGTTAAGGAGGCTTAGGCTGGGTAAAGTTGTGTTAGTTGGCGATGCTGCTGGTTTGAATAAGCCTCTGACGGGCGGCGGCTTGTATCCCAATGCCTGGTTATCCGTTAAGTTATCTGAGATCGACTTGGCGGCTGGCGATTTCTATGAGGTCGATCGTGTGGCTGGCATGCTTGTTGGGAAGCTGCTTAGGCAGTATAGGATTGCTAGGGCATACTATGGGGATACGGCTAGCGGGGTAGTATTGTTGAGGAGTGCTGTTGAGGCTGGGTTGTGTGATGTGTTGAGTGGGAGGATAGATTATGATGGTCATGAGAGGATGATATCCCTAGTTTTATCTAGTCCTGCGAGGGGTTTGAGGATTCTATTCTCTACGCTGAGTCATTCTAGGAGGGAATTCTATAAATTTGTATTAGATTTTATAGGAATAAAACGTGGTGGTTAACACAGACTAGCGTCGTACATGCTGATGTTTATCGCGTCTGGATTCCCTCCCGGCTACTCTATTATGGTTATGTTCTCCTCTGGGAAGCCCATCTCGACTAGTATCTTCTTAACGCGGTGCCTGTGGTCTCCCTGTAGCTCTATTCTTCCGTTCTTGGCAGTACCGCCTGTTGCGAGCCTGCTCTTGAGCGTGCTTGCAAGCTTCCTTAGATCGAATTCTTTCTCGTTTATTCCTTCTATAATGGTTACTTCCCTGCCGAACCTCCTTCTCTCGACTCTGATCTTTATTATCTGCTCTTCCGCAGAAAGCTGTTCACATATCTCAGGGGGAAGTCCGCCACACATCGAGAGATCGCTCATGGCCTTTGCTACCCACCTTTTCCTTTGCAATCCTCTTTATAGTCGCTAAGGGATATAAGCCTTCACCCTCCCCACCGACTCTTTGGACGGGTGCTGGATAGTGGCTGAGGGTTACGGTTACGAGTGGGAAGGAGAGTTTTCATCGCTACCCTACGGTATCAAGGACAGGCCTGTACACTACATGTGTGTACGCTGTGGAACGATAATGTCAAGGGAGGAACTCATGCAGTTCCACGATATGATGTGCAAGAACTGTGGTGGCAGGATATTCGTAAAGCTCAGGGCTCCGCCCGAGACTCTAAAGAGAAGGAGGATATATGCGGTCTAACCGGGTATCCCGGATATCTTCTCTCCCTTCCTAACCAGCTGGTTTAGAATCAATGTTTCAACGAGGATCTTGGAGGCCAGTATACTTGTTACACCTGAGGGATCATATGGTGGTGTGACCTCGACTAGATCAACACCTACTAATCTCTCATCAGTCGCCAATCCATAGAGGACGAGTAGTAGCTCGTGTGGTGTAAGGCCAACGGCTTCGGGGTTGGCTACTCCAGGAGCGTATGCTGGATCGATAGCGTCCATGTCTATGGATACATAGATGTGCTCGCAGGAGCTGAGTCTCCTACGGATCGAGGCTAGTAGGTTCAATGGACCTATCCTCTTCAGGCCAATGCTTGTCTCATAGTGTATCTCCTTCTTCATCTTTGCATAGTCTAATTCAGCCTTCTCCCAAGCCCTCACCCCTACATAGTATACAATGCTGGGGTTGAACCTCTCCATTATACGCCTCATAACGGTAGCGTGGCTCATCTTGAGCCCCAAATACTCCTCTCGCAGATCGAAGTGCGCGTCAAACACGACTAGGCATGGCTTTTTACCTGACTTCACGAGCCCCTCGATTATACCGTATAGGATAAGGTGCTCCCCACCGATAACGACGGGTATCCTGTTCTCCTCCACTATCTCTTCGATAACGGTTGACAGCCTTTGGAGCGTCGCTTTGGGGTCCCCATGGATTACAGCTAGATCCCCTATATCCTCCAGTTCTACATCGTAGAGGTATGCCTCATCAACGAAGACACTATTCCACTCTATATTATACGTGGCCCTCCTAATCTCGAGAGGCGCGAACCTCTGGCCGGGCCTGTAGGATGAAGTAGAGTCGAAGGGGACGCCTAGAATCGTGTATTGCGGTTTAGCAGGCCTCCTCTCGGGGCCGAAGTGGCACTCTGCCCTGCTAGTGTATAATTCACGCATGCTCAATGAACCGTGCACCACGATAACTGTAGTTTGTAATCGTATAAATTGGAGGGTTTATCGCAGAGAATGAAACTGGGAGCGGTAAAGGTGTAATAGATTGGCGGAGCAGGACCTATACAATAAGATAATGGAACTGGCTAAGCGGAGGGGCTTCTTCTGGCCCTCCTACGAGATATACGGGGGAGTAGCAGGATTCTATGACTTCGGCCCCTACGGCGTTCTCCTGAAAAAGAGGATTATAGAGAAATGGAGGAAGTACATCGTCGAAAACCACAGCAATTACGTAGTCGAGATAGAGACGCCTATCATAGGGCCATCAAAGGTATACGAGGCAAGCGGACACGTAGCAAGCTTCACCGACCCGATAGTTACATGCACAAAGTGTGGGAGAAAGTTCAGGGCAGATCACCTCATAGAGGACAAGCTGGACATAGACGCCGAAGGCCTATCACCGGAGGAGATGACGAAGCTGATCAAGGAGCACAACATAAGGTGTCCCGTATGCGGAGGAGTGCTAGGGGAAGTCAAGCTATTCAACCTACTATTCCCTACACAGATAGGCCCCTATGAGGGCAACAAGGGATACCTTAGACCAGAACTAGCCCAGGGAATGTTCGTAGCCTTCAAACGAGTACTAGAGGTCATGAGGGGCAAGTTACCGCTTGGAATCGCCCAGATAGGCAGGGTTGGGCGGAACGAGATAAGCCCGCGGCAGGCAATGATGCGTCTACGCGAGTTCACCATTATGGAGATGGAGTACTTCATAGACCCCGAGGACCCCGATGGGAGCTGCCCATTCTATAGTAAGGTGGAGGATGAGGTACTGAGGATCAGAACCTATGAAATGAAGGTCAGGAACGAGCCGCCGAAGGAGTTCACCGTTAAAGAGGCGGTAGAGTCTGGCGTGATAATCCATAAGTGCCTAGCCTACTGGATGGTAGTGGCGAAGAAGTTCCTAAACAGCCTGGGTGTACCGGATGAGAACATGTTCTTCGACGAGAAGGGACCCCACGAGAGAGCCCACTACTCATCCCAGACATTCGACCAGATGGTGAAAGTATCAAGGTGGGGATGGATCGAGGTCGCAGGCCACAGCTACAGAGGGGACTATGACTTATCAAGACACATGGAGTATAGCGGTGTAGACCTAACAGTCTTCAAACCATACGAGAAACCCATAAAGGTGAAGGTAAAGAAGGCCTTCATCGACAAGGCCTACGTAGGTAGGCGATTCAAGTCGGAGGCCAAGAAGATCCTCATGGAGGCCGCGAAGATACCCGAAGAGAAGCTGATAGAAGCGGCTGAGAGGGGAACAGGCATCACTATAGCTGGGTACGAGATCCCAGCGGAGGCCATAAAGGTAGTGGAGAGGGAGGTGAAGGTCACTGGTAGGAAGTTTATTCCACACGTCGTCGAGCCATCATTCGGAACCGACAGAATAGTCTACGTTGCGTTCGAATACTCGTATAGAGAGAAGGCTGGTAGAACAATACTCAGCCTACCACGCGACGTAGCCCCAGTGCAGGCAGGCGTTGTGCCATTAGTTGAGAAGGAGGAAGCCTTAAGGGAAAAGGCGATCGAACTCTATAACTTACTGGTTGATAACGGGTTCTACGTGATTTACGATGATACGGGCAGCATTGGGAGACGCTATGCCAGGATGGATGAAATAGGGGTCCCAGCAGTCTTCACAATAGACTACCAGACGCTCGAGGACGGTACAGTGACGATGAGGGACCGCGATACGTGGAAGCAGGTAAGGCTGCCATTCAATGAGGCTCCAAATGCCCTAAGAAGGTTCTTATACGATGGAGTTGACATCCATGAACTGGGAACACCCGTAACAGTAGAGGGTGATGGAGAAGGCTAGATTCCCGCTTAGGGTGAGTATGCGTATGAGGATAGAGGAGAAGGTACCAGGCGAGAAAATCGAGGACGCCGAGATGGTTGAAGAGGCCCAGCCCGAGAGACCCAAGGGCTCACTCAAAGACATACTCGCAGTCATACCCCCAGCATCGAGCTTGAAGGTCAAGGAGAAGAGGCTCAGGGAGAAGAGAATCAGGCTGAAGTACGACGACTCACTCGCTCCAGAAAAAGCTAAGCTGAACCCGAAGCTCGCGAGCATGCTAGGCATAACAGAGAAGCTAGAGATAGTAGTAGCTGGCAGGCACAGATTCGCCTTCCTCGCCGTGCTAGACGAGGAGGTAGATGAAAACCACGTACACGTCAACCCAGAACTCATGGAGGAGCACGGAATAGCCGACGAAAGCATCGCGACGGTCAGAGCCTACAGGGGTACCGAGAAGCTCGGCGTAAGACTCAACGTATAACACCCCTAGTTCAACCCTTAATCCTTCTATACTGGGGAAGAATGTTTGCCGGGAAAAGCCGATGTTATGGCCGAGCTGCTGTACATGAAGCTAGAGGAGCATCTGCGAGCTATCGAGACTATTGAAAAGCTAGTAAAGTCAATGAGTCCAGCAGACCTAGGCGGCAGCGAACAACTAGAAGAGCTACGAGACGCAGTAGCTAGATTGAGGAGTCTTAGGAAGGCGATGATAACTGATGCCGAACGCATCATATCATCGATACGTGGTGGTGAGATATCGGTTGGAGCCGAGACCCCTCTCTACGCCTTAGCCAGATACTATGCCGAGGCAGCCTATCATACCGAGATGAGGTTACTCAAGAAGCTAGGCATATACTCAACAGACTCTGATATGGAGGATGTCGTAAGGTTAAGATCCCTGTTCCAGGAGATTCTTCGGAGTCTAGAATAGGTGCTGTTTTAATCCTTTATAACCCGGATACATCCACGGTTCAAAATGTCAGACTGATCGGTGTGCTAGCATGTATGCGGGCTCTGGTAACATCAGCAGAGAAGTAGTGATTGAGCACTTAGTAAACATAGCCCGCGAGCTGGAGTCAATAATAGTGGCTATAAACAACACCTTTGACTCCAGCTCGCTGCCCCGCGCCGAGGTAGTCGATAAACTCTTCCGCCAAGACCTGGTAATGTCGAAGGATAGGATAGAGAAGAGCATAGCTCAACTCCTACTCTACATAGCCTCTGGTAGGATAGAATTAGTCGATTCAAAGGAGCTAATCCTGAGGGTGACAGAGGGTTACAGGGACATTGTAACCAAGCTCGAGGCATTCATTCACAGGATAAAGCTGGCTAAGAGGGCTGGAATAGAGTTCGACGATAAGATATTCAAGAAGATGAAGGAGATGCTGAATCACATAGTTGAGGCAAGCGGCCACATAACAACTCTAGCGAGGCTATCTGGAAGAGCACTGGGCAACCATGACGTTGCAAGAATGATGGAGACTAGGAACGATAAGGTCCAAGAGATCGAGAGGTTAGTAGACGACCTATACAGGGAAGTACTCGACACACTAATCGACACGGCTAACGACTTCAAGACCTACATACTAATCAGGGATGCAATAAGCACGTTAGAAGATACCATGGACCTGCTATCCAAGCTATCACTAAACTACTTCATACTGGGAGTTGGCATGGCAACCAGCGCCGCTGGAGGCGGCGGTACAGCCTATGAAATGTAAGGCTAAGGCGCGGCTCTACGGGACAACGGTAGTAGTCGAATCTATAGACGATTCTAGATGCCTCTACCAACAAGGATTCTACGGTCATCCTCTAGGCGTGGAGAAGCCTAAAGACGCCTCCTTCAACTCGCAACTACGACTTTCGCCTACTGAAGCACTCTACCTCCTCGAGCAGGGAGTAATTACTGTGGTGGATGAGGAAGGTAATCCAGTCGAGTTCAAAGAACTATGGACTAGGCTAAGCAGCCAATACAAGGACCTTAAAGTAGAGTATCCCGTATACAAGGCTCTTAGACAGTCCGGCTTAGTGGTTAGGAGCGGCCTCAAGTTCGGAGCCGACTTCACCGTTTATAGGCTGGGGCCGGGGCTGGAGCATGCCCCCTACATTGTCCACGTAGTTGCCTATGACGAGGAGTTGGAGCCCACCGATATAGTTAGGGCTGGTAGGCTGAGCCATAGTGTTAGGAAAGCATTTATTCTTGCATCCGTAGAGCCTAATGGGAATCCTAGTTACTTAATCTTTAAATGGCTCTTACCATGACTATATAGAGGGAAGCGATTTCGTCGAAGAAAAAACATCGAGGATGTTTGAGGGGTATAGATGTGTCAACATATAATCCCCGAGAACCCAGGCGGAGGCCCCACGAGTGGCGACGCTCACCCGAGAAAAGACAGTTGCGGCCAAGACCGATAGGAGACAGATGCAACCCTCTTTGCCCATTCTTCAGGTGCCAGAAGAGGGCGCTCAGGATTGTAACTGAGCAATACAAGGGGAGGCCGATAAAGGTCGCGATGTGCGCGTGGATAGGAGACAAGTGCATCGGAGCATCCTGTCGATTCGCCTTCTGCGAGAAGAGAGCGATGTTACCGGATGGCCGGTGTGCTCTCGCCGTGAAGGCCAAGAGAGGCAAGGAGTTCGAAGAAGAACTGATGGAGATGGAGAAGGAGTTCGGATTCGACGAGGGCTTCTAGACTCCACTCCATCTCTTGTAAAGACTATTCTCGATACCCAATGCATCCAATACCTTACCCGCTAAGAACCTTGTAATATCGTCAATTGTCTTCGGCTTATGGTAGTAGGCTACACATAACGGAACAATTATGGCACCCGCTTTTGCTAGTTTCACGAGGTTCTCCAACTCGATAACGCCCATTGGAGTCTCTCTGGGTGCGACTACTAGCCTACGTCCTAGCCTTAGAATGGATAATGCAGCCCTCACTACCAGGTTATCAGAGTATCCGCCTGCTATACCTGCTACGGTCTTCATACTAGCCGGTACTACTGCCATGGCGTCGGGCTGGTTGCTACTGCTAGCGAGTGGCGAAGAGAAGTCGTCATCGCTATACACTGGCCCGAACTCGCTAAGCCGTCTCCTAAGCTCTTCGGCCTCTATTCCCTCCTCGTATCTGGCAACCGCGTAGGCTCCTCTTGACACGATAATTCCCTTTATTTCAACGCCAGCTCCACTCAGCGCCCTCACTACCTCTACTCCTATTCTAACCCCTGATGCTCCTGTTATTGCGATTGCAACACTATTCACTCCTCGAGGATCCCTCGGCATTCTTCTCCAGCTCCCAGAGCCTCTTCTACACCCTTAACCATATCGTTAAAGGCCTTAGATCCATATGCAATGAAGTATACACGTGACAGACTCCCTGGCTTGTGGCTGGCAACCACTCGGGCCATTTCGCGGGCAACGTCCTCGACTGAGAGGCCTCCGACACCCGCGCCCATGGCTGGTAGAGCTATTGATTCTATCCCGAGTCTCTCCGCCTCTTCCAGTGAGGCTCTGGTAGCCTTCACCGCGTTCTCAAGCGGGATCCTCATGGCAGGCCTCTCCATTGTAGGGGCGTGTATAACGTACTTGGCTGGTAGCCTGCCAGCTCCAGTTGCTATAGCTTTACCCACTGGTACTGGTGCATGCTTCACGGCCTCCTCTTCGATCTCCTTGCCTCCAGCTTTCTTGATAGCGCCTGCTACTCCTCCACCCATTATCAGTAGGCTATTGGCGGCGTTCACGATAGCATCGACCTTAGCCTTTGTTATATCACCCTCTTCGACGATAAGGGTCATACCGTTATCCAGCCTCCAACACATGGCCATCACAATACACCCTCCGCCAACTCTTTTAGAATGGGGATCTCTTCGATTTTCTCCTTATCAAGTATACTCCATATTATTCCACTAGGTTTATTCCTTCTCTCATTGACCTTGATTAGCCTCGTGGGCGTGGCGATGTAATCCACGGGGACATCATGTGGATCCTGAGGTAGCCGCGAGTTGAACACTTGCAAGTCATGTACAGCGGTTGCGACGGGCGTGTTATCCTCTACTAGGCCTAGTTCTCCGAGAATCCCCCACTCTAGGTCTCCGTATCCGTGTCCCTTACCGAGCCTGTCCCCACGAGTGCTCACGGCAACGCTTCCCTCGACTATGAAGTCTACCCTCTCGATCCAAGCCGTTAGTGCGTCGATGGTTTTCAGGGGCTTGCCGTACCGGAATGCTCCCTTAATGGTTGAGGCCTCCTTGTAACTACGTCCCGGTATGGTCGAGGGGTCGAGAAGTAGGAAACCGTTTCTGATTCGGGGGGTTGGCATGAGTAGTATCTTGCCCTCAACGAGGGCCGCGTACCGAATAGCCCTTTGAGGGGAGTCTGGGTTTATCTTCACAACTCTAGCCCTCTTCCATTCTGGGAGCTGTGTTATCCTCTTACACGCCTGCTCGG
Source organism: Thermoproteota archaeon (assembly GCA_013152575.1). Taxonomy (GTDB): domain Archaea; phylum Thermoproteota; class Thermoprotei_A; order Sulfolobales; family Acidilobaceae; genus Thermodiscus. The sequence goes on from JAADGB010000058.1 coordinate 25,926, forward strand.
CACCCTCAAAATTAGGTATTCTGTGCTCTATGGGAAAGGGTGGGCGTGCAACATTAGCCTCCCTAAGCCTCCTGTAGACTAGGAGGCGTACCTCTTCCTTACTCATGCTGCTCAGATCCATAACCCCCACACCACTAATGATGGCGTGGCGGCTCCAATGGTCCGTGAAATACTCATCCCTACGCGTGGTCATTAAACCCAGCGGACGTCATCGCCGCCGTCAATTGTTATCTCCCCTAACCCCTAATAGTTTTCACCGTGAGGGACCCTGGGGAGATGATGGAAAAGTATCCATGGCTACTGCCTATAATATGGGTATTAGAGAGGGGAGCCTCCTGCGACCCTGTCGTTGTAGCTGAGGAACTCGGTATTCCCACGCGTCTAGCGAGGACTCTCGTGTATAAGGCTCGAAGGCTAGGATTATGTGAGTCAAAACCGGATGTATGCATAGCTAGGTCTGGTAGGTCGTTCTATGGGGTCATGGGGTCCCTTGTGTTTGTCGCCCGTTTGAGGAATAGGCGGGTTACTGGCTACGTGTTTAAGATAGGCTATGATTACGAGGGTGTTAAAAAGAGGATATTGATGGAGGCGCTTGAATATTTGAAAGGGTCTTGTTTAGCTGGAGAGGAACCTGGTTCTTAGCACGTATTGGAGTATGCCTCCGTGCTTGTAGTATTCTACTTCTATCGGCGTGTCTAGTCGTGCCTTGACCTTGAACTCTATTACTCTGCCGTCTTCCTTCTTGGCCCTAACGGTCAGTATCTTGCCAGGGTATAGTCCCTCGCTTATGCCTAGTATCTCGTACTCCTCGCTTCCATCTAGTCCTAGCTTCTCCGCGTTCTCGCCAGGCATGAACTCTAGTGGTAGTATGCCCATTCCTACTAGGTTGCTTCTGTGGATTCTCTCGTAGCTCTCTGCTATCACGGCCTTCACTCCTAGGAGTGCGGGTCCCTTAGCTGCCCAGTCCCTGCTGCTACCGGTTCCGTATTGTTTGCCTGCTAGTATGATTAGTGGGATACCCATCTCCTTGTACTTCATGGCGGCGTCATAGACGTGCATTACCTCCTTGGTAGGCCAGAATATGGTCCATCCTCCCTCCTTGTCTGGTACTAGCTTGTTCCTGAACCTTGGGTTGTCGAATGTACACCTCATCATTACCTCGTGGTTTCCTCTCCTCGAGCCGCAAGTGTTTAGCTCGTGCGGCTTTACTCCAAGGCTTAGTAGGTACTGGCCTGCCTTGGTCTCTGGAAGTATTCTTCCAGCGGGGCTTATGTGGTCCGTTGTGGTCCTATCAGGGGCCCATACCAGTACTCTGGCGCCCTTGATGTCCTGTGGCTCTGGTGGCTCTAGAGGCATGTTCTCGAAGAACGGTGGCTTCTTGATGTAGGTGCTGTCTGGGTTCCATGGGTAGGTCACTGACTTGTGCTCTGGTAGCTTGTTCCAGTGCTCGTCTCCTTCCCATATGTTGGAGTACTTCTTCTTGAACGCCTCTGGATCTAGCGCCTCCTCTACGGCTTTCCTTACCTCCTCGGCGGTTGGCCATATGTCTTTGAGGTATACTGGGTTTCCGTTGGGATCGTATCCTATGGGTTCATTGTAGAAGTCTATGTCTATCCTTCCAGCTAGGGCGTATGCTATTACGAGTGGTGGGCTTGCTAGGAAGTTACCTCTCGCTAGCGGGTGTACTCTGCCTGAGAAGTTCCTGTTACCGCTGAGTACTGTTGCGACCCATATGTCATTCTTCTTAATCGCCTCCTCTATGGCTGGCGGTAGTGGGCCGCTGTTACCGATACATACCGTACAGCCGAATCCTGTGACGTGGTATCTGAGAGCTTCTAGGTATGGCATTAGTCCGAGCTTCTCCCAATAGTCTGGTACGACCCTGCTACCTGGAGCGTTGCTTGTCTTCACCCATGGCTTGACCATTAAGCCTTTCTCGACGGCCTTCTTGGCTAGTAGTGCGGCGGCGATCATTAGGCTTGGGTTGCTGGTGTTTGTACAGCTTGTTATACCTGCGAGGACCACGCTGCCGTCCTCTATCTTGAACTCTTCCCCGTTGCTCTCCAACTCTACTATTACCTTGCCCCTCTTCTTCTCCTTCTGGTAGGATTCGATTACCTCTGTGACCCTCTTCTTGGCCTCTCTGAGCGGTATCCTGTCCTCTGGGTGGCTCGGGCCAGCGATGCTTGGCTCGACATCGTTTAGGTCTATCTCAACTACCTGCGTGTATCTTGGCACCGGATTTTCTGGGTCATACCATATCTTGAGCCTCTTCAGGTACTCCTCAACCATCTTTACGTGTGCGGGGTCCCTGCCCGTTAGGATTAGGTACTTGATTGTTGCCTCGTCGGGTGGGAAGTAGCCCATGGTTGCTCCGTACTCTGGGGACATGTTGGCTATTGTTGCCCTGTCTGGGACTGAGAGCTTCTTTACACCCTCGCCGAAGTATTCTACGAATTTGCCTACGACTCCCACCTTCCTCAGCTTCTCTGTGATGTAGAGGACTAGGTCTGTCGCGGTTGCACCCTCTGGTAGCTCTCCTTCCAGCCTGACTCCTACCACTTCTGGGAGTAGCATGTAGTATGGTTGCCCTAGTATGGTGGCTTCAGCCTCTATACCACCGACTCCCCATCCGAGCACGCCGAGACCGTTTATCATTGTGGTGTGGCTGTCAGTGCCTAGCACGCTGTCTGGGTATGCTGTCAGCTCGCCGTTCCACTTGCTCACCCATACTAGCTGTGCGAGGTGTTCCAGGTTTACCTGGTGGATTATACCCTTACCCGGAGGAGCGACCCTCAAGTTGTTGAAGGAGTTCTGGGCCCATTTTAGGAGAGTGTATCTCTCCGAGTTCCTCTCGTATTCCCTCTTCATGTTCCAGAAGAGCGCATATGAAGTTCCGAAGTAGTCTACCTGGACGCTGTGGTCTATTATCAGGTGTACTGGGATGAGTGGGTTAAGTACGCTGGGGTCCCTGTTGAAGTCCTTTAGAGCGTCCCTCATAGCTGCGAGGTCTACTACTGCCGGGACTCCTGTGAAGTCTTGCATTATGACTCGTGTCGGGAATAATGGTATGTCTTTCTTGCCAGCGTTCTCCTCCCACTTAGCTGCTGCTTGTACCTCTTCGTCCCTCACTACAAAGCCGTCATGGTTCCTTACCAGGTTCTCGAGGACTACGCGTATAGAGTAGGGGAGGTTCTCGTACTTGCCTAGCCCGTACTCGTCTATCTTGTCTACCCTGTATATCCTCGCCTTGCCCTTGGGGGTCTCTATATACTCCTCGAACATCTTCTTGTCGAAGGCCAATTCTCCCACCTTTAACCCCGTAATAGTTTCCGGTGGACGCGGTAAATAACAATGGTTGATAGTAATCTTAGCGGTGGATGTCTGTGTTTGATCATGGAGGCGTGGTTTTATCCCCCTAAGACGTTGTAAACCACTGGGTGGTTGTTGATTGAATAGGATAAGGATACTGGTAGCAGTATTGGTGATTCTTGGAATAGTTTTAGCGGGATATGTATTAGTTTCCCAGAATTCAGAGAAGTCAAAGACACCGACAGTCGTAGCGGCTACGATCAAGGCTGGGATAGCCAGCATAGACGTCGTAGACGCAGACAAGGATATCCAGAAGGAGGCGGGCGTGAACTTCACAGTACTAAGGCTGACAACACCGCCACAAGTAATAGACGCCATACTGAACGGCGACGCCCAGATAATCACCGTACCAGTAGAGCTAGCAGCAGTAGCAATGGAGAGGGGAGGAGACGTATACATCATAGCCATAGACTACGACCTAAACCAGGCAATACTAACAAGGCCCGACACAGGCATAACAAGCCCCGCAGACCTTAAGGGCAAGAAGGTAGCCGCAGTAGTAGGATCAGGCACCTACGCGTTATTCAAAGCGTTCATGAAGGAACTCTACAACCTAACCGTCGGTGAGGGCGAGGGATACGACATACAGATAGTCAACCTGGCACCACCCACAGTCGTAGACGCCCTTGTAAACGGAGACGTTGACGCCGCAGTAATATGGGAGCCCCTCGTCTCACAGGCCATAGTAAAGTATGGAATGAAGGTTGTAGCCACATATCAAGACCTCTGGAAGCAATACGCTGGAGACATGCCAGCACCCATGCTAGTCTGGGTAGCAACCAGCGACATCGCTAAGAACAAGACACTCCTAGACAAAGTACTCAAGGCACACCAGCTAGCAGCTGAGAAGTGGAATAAGAACGAGGACAACTGGACAATAAACTTCCTCTCAAACGCCTACAACGTTGATCCCAGCGTGGCTAAGAGTATATGGGAGAGGGACCCCATGCACGCGGAAGCCTGCATACCAGACAACCTAGTTGACTCAATGGTGAAGATTTGGGGTCTAGCAAAGGAGGCAGGCTACATACAAGACATACCATCAACAGACAGGATAATAACCTGCAGCCAGGGCTAACAACCATCAACATTGATAGGTGGGATGGCGTCTACCATGAAGGAGAAGCTGAGGGGAACACTAGGATACCTGGTGGCTGTAGGAGTATTCCTAGCAATATGGCACCTACTCTCATCTTTCTCAGGAATCCTCCCCGGGATAGTACCCTCAGTATCATACCTTGTAGGCAATCTAGACATAGCATTATCAGATACAGTGATAACGCTGGAGAATACAATAGCAGGATTCGCCTTAGCCCTGGCTCTGTCGCTGGCCCTAGCATGGTTAGCCTCTCTGGGAGGGTTCGTAGAGGATGTAGTTAAGTCCTTCAACGTCCTAGTCCAGAGCGTCTCGGCACTAGTATGGGCTCTCCTATTCCTCATAATCTACGGCTTCACGAGCCGTTTACCAGCTATCAGCGTGGCGGCAGCGACCGCCTTCCCAATCCTATTATCGGGGACCCTGAAGGGATTCGAGGTTGCTAGATCCGAGTACGGCGAGCTCTCAAGAATACTGGGATTGACACGGATAGGGGAGTTCCTAAACATACTGGCCCCTGCTAGTGTTCCATTCATAGTCGCATCGGGGAGGAGCGCGCTGGGAGCGGCGTTGAGGATAAGCGTTGTAGCCGAAGCATTCGGTGCCAGTGGAGGTATTGGTTATAGGCTGTGGCTCTACTATCAGCTCCACGATTATGAGGGTTTCATGGCGTGGGCATTACTCCTCGTAACACTGATGGTAGTATTGGATAAGGTTGTGTTGGAGAGGTTGGAGGCGTGGAGCAGGAAATGGATGGAGTAGTCGTCGAGGCGAGGGAGCTGGTTGTAGAGCTGGGAGGGACCCCGAGGGCGGGTCCTGCAACCTTCACTGTAAAGAAAGGGAGTGTGGTAGTAGTAGCGGGTCCCAACGGTGCTGGCAAGACAACACTGCTTAAGGCAATAGCAGGGCTAGTGAGGGATGTCAAGGGTGAACTCGTTGTCCGAGGGACCCCCATCTACATTCCACAAAGCGACTTACTCCTACCATGGAAGACTCTGCTCGACAACATTATACTACCACTAACCGTTAAGGGGGTGCCTAGGCGGGAGGCCGTTGAGAGGGCGCAGCGTGTGTCGAAACTCCTTGGGCTTACCGAGCATCTAGAGAAGTATCCGAGGCATGCTAGTGGAGGGACCCGTAGGAAGGCTGCCGTTGCTAGGGGCCTCGTTATGGGCGCTGATATCTTGTTGCTAGATGAGCCTTTCACGGGCGTAGATGTCGCAGCGAGGGCTGCGTTAATCGATATGCTAGCTGGCCTTGTCCTAGGAGGTTTATCCATCGTGCTCGTGACCCACGACTTGTACCTCGCATCTAGGATTGCCGACAGGATACTTGTCTTGATGCCTCCTCCGCAGGGTGTGGTCGAGGCCTTCGACCTCTCAGGGATGGATCGTAGTGGTCGATATAGGGTTGCCGAGAAGGTTGTATCTATGATCTCTTCTCCCGGCTGACCTCTTCCAGCTTCTCAAGGGTCCCTCTCAGGAGTTCCAGGGCTTTATGGTAGAGTTCCTCGCCATAAGGGGTCACCTTGTATACACCCGTCTCATCCTTCTCTAGTATACCCTCCCTTTCTAGCCTGTAGAGTACTGTGTATGTTGTTACGGTGGCGGGCTTGAACCCGTACTTCTCTTTTATCCTCCTCCTTACGTCGTAGCCGTATGTGGGTCCCTCTGATAGTAGTACTGATACTATGTAGATCCATAGTACGTCTATTGTGAGCTTTCTTTGGAGCCTCTTGAGTGGGGGTGGTTGGTCCACCTTTCTCCTCCGCTTATTGTTGTATTTGTGGGGGAAGGGTTATTATATGGCTGTGTGATATATTAATCCAGAGATATATTTGTGGGGATGAAATATGGCGAAGATAAGGGTTGCAATAGCTGGTGTAGGTAATTGTGCCTCAGCCCTAATCCAGGGAGTCTACTACTACAAGGACGCAGATGATTCCGAGCTCGTCCCCGGATTAACTAGCGTGAGGCTGGGAGGATACCATGTAGGCGATATAGAGTGGGTCGCAGCCTTCGATGTCTCCAAGAATAAGATCGGGAGGGATCTAGCTGAGGCGATATTCCAGCCGCCGAACATCACGCCGAGATTCGCCGACCTCCCCAGGAAGCTTGGAGTCGAGGTCTCACCAGGACCAGTACTTGACGGTGTAGCTCCACACATGAGGGAGAGGTTCAACCCCCATGATAGGGAGGTGACTCTAGGCGAGGTAGTAGACGTTCTAAAGTCGAGCGGTGCAGACATACTCATAAACTTCCTACCAGTGGGTAGCGAGGAGGCCAGCCGCTTCTACGCTAAGGCCTCTCTTGAGGCTGGAGTGGCATTCATCAATGGAATGCCCACATTCATAGCTAGTGATCCTGAGGGTAAGTGGCCTAGACTCTTCGAGGAGGCCGGGGTCCCTGTTGTAGGCGACGATATCAAGGGACAGCTTGGAGCAACCGTGCTCCACAGAACCCTTGTTAGGTTAATGCATATGAGGGGAGTGAGAGTCGAGGAGACCTACCAGTTGAACATCGGAGGCAACACAGACTTCGAGAACATGCTGATGGAGGAGAGGCTGAAGAGTAAGAGGATAAGCAAGACCAGCGCCGTGACGAGCGTATTACCTTATGGTGAGGAACTATGGAGTAAAGGCCGTGTTAGGATAGGACCCAGCGACTATGTCCCATTCCTAGGCAACACAAAGATAGCATACATCTACATCAAGGGCAGGAGCTTCGGGGACTTCCCAGTAACGCTAGAGGTCAAGCTACAGGTCGACGACAAGAGCATGTTCGCAGGGTCAATGATCGACGCGATAAGAGGGACTCGAATAGCCAAAGACCGTGGAGTGGCTGGCCCGGTTGTGAGCGTATCTGCACCATTCTTCAAGCACCCACCAGTACAGGCTCCAAGCGATGAAGAGGCCCACAAGTGGTTCATCGAGTTCATAGAGGGGAAGAGGCCACGATAAAACTAAAGCTTGGAGAGAGGATATAGGAGCCCATACACAACTCCATCTAGAGGGATGAGCGGACGACGGTCAACAGAGCCCCCTGTGGGCGGTGAAGACCGTAAACCCCATTGCGACCAATCAACAATACGTATTATACTTATTGATATAGGCATAAGTATTCTATAATGTAAGAATGTTACACCACCCATTTTACGAAGCTAAACGGGAGGTCTGCAATTGTAGTGCTCGAGAATATTGGGTGTGAAAATAGTGAATCAAAAACACGGACTTCTCCTTGTACTAGTACTACTTGTGTCTATGATTGCTGGTGTGGGCTCGTTTGATCGCGGATCGGGTATTGCTCATGGGGCAACGCCTACGGTTATTACGAGTCTCCCCTACGTTATCACCACCCCCGGAGTATACGTTCTGAACACCGATCTGACAACGACAGGTGACGGTATAATCATCGACACGGCTAATGTAACGATTATAGGAAACGGCCACACGATAACGGGCCCGGGCTTAGGGACAGGCATCAATATGACGAGTCATGAGGGCAATATTACAATAACGAACCTAACAATCACGAACTTCTCTGTGGGAATCAACGCCTACGACATATGGAACCCTGGAAGCCACGATGGCTTCACAGGCGTAGTCGTAACCGATGTCTCGATAATAGATGTGAGGATAGGGATAAACTTCACTAATTTCGGGAGCTACGGCGGCTTCATAATAGATAATGTACGCGTGTCGAACTTCACGGCGAAAGGTATATTCCTCATGTGGGACTATGGAGGAGTAATATCAAACACTATCCTAGAGGGAACCAACACCACTGACTCCGGAGTATACGTGAAGGAGTCAGACGGCATATACATCTACAATACAACCATCCAAAACGTGGCCCTCATAGGAATCTATTTCTACAGGGTATACGACTATACGGTCGTCAGTTCAACGGTAGAATACTCGGGGTATGGTGTCTACTCCCACACATCATACTACTCCCTATTCCTCCACAACACCTTCGCAGGAAACCGCTACGGGAACCTATACTTCATAGACTCTGGGTACTTCGCCTTAACCTCAAACAACATATCCTATGCTGGAGGCCCGGGTGTATTCATTAATGAGACATACTACT
>JAADGB010000059.1 GCA_013152575.1 Thermoproteota archaeon
CTATATCAGAGAAACAAACAGAGTACTCGTAATAGTGTCGGCGGCAAAGGGCGTAACTAATCAGATTATTAGAGCGTTAGATGGGTCTCGGGAGGCAGCAAATGAAGTAGTAGAAAGATACATTTCGATTGCCGAGGATATAGGTGGTAAAGCTCTAGCCGAAAAGATAGGAAAACTGTTGCAACCACTCCATAGGATCCAAAAGAGAATCACAAGCCCAAGCCTTAGAGCAGAGTTACTGTCCCTTGGAGAGCTAGCCAGTAGAAAAATACTTTCTTACCAAATAGAAAATGTAGGAGTCAAGACTGTACAAATACCGGCCCATCAAATTATCAGCACCCAAGGCCATCCTCTAAATGCATCAATAGACTACGCAAGGACCCTCCACAACCTCAAAAAGAAACTGGGAGTGCTGGATAAGGATGTCAGGGCAATTATTGTCGAAGGATTCGTTGGAAAAGGAGACTACGGCAGAGTCGTCCTTGGTAGGGGAGGCTCCGACTACACTGCTACAGCGCTTGCTTCTCTTGGATCAGCAAGACTTGTTCACCTGATAACAGACGTAGATGGAATATACACTGCAGATCCAAAGATTATTGAGAATGCGAAACGCGTAGAAGTAATGGGCTATAGGGAGGCGGAGGTAGCTGCGCAATATGGCGTAAAGAATCTGCATCCTAAAACATTCGAGCCATTGATTAAAATAAAGCCAGTTGAAGTCAGGATAGGAACCTGGAGTAAATGGACCACTATAGTAACAAAACCGGAGGTACACCCACCAAAAATCAAGCTGGTAGCCTCTAAGAGGCACATGAACAAATCACGGGTTTCACTGATAGGATCAGAGTTGGAAAGTCCTGGGCTCATATCCCTAGCACTAGAGTTAGTCAAAAGTAATGGGATCGAGTTCAATGAAATGACGCTATCACCAGTAAATTACTCAATAGTATTCACAGTAGAACAACACGTAGAGGCGCTCCTACTCAGCACTCTCCACAACTTAGTAGGGGTGTATTAACCAATGAGCGATAAACTTAGAGTAGCAGTATTGGGTGCGACAGGAATAGTTGGTCAACGGTTCGTTGCAAGATTATCCAAACATCCATGGTTTGAATTAGAAGGCGTATATGCCTCATACGATAAAGCAGGTCTCAGATACCGCGAAGCTGTGAAATGGGTCATTAATGAGGCACCGGACGAGAGTATCATGGAAACCCGTGTGGAGAAGATCGACATAGATCTTATAGCCCGGGAGAACTATGATCTGGTATTCTCCGCCCTTCCTTCAACGATTGCCGAGAATATAGAAGTTGAGCTGGCGAAGAGAGGCGTTAAGATAGTGTCTAACGCTAGTCCCCTAAGACTCGAGCAGGATATACCACTGATTAATCCCGAGGTTAACGCTGACCACATCAAACTACTAAATGCCCAGAAGAAGCGAGGCTGGAAGGGATGGATAGCAAAGGTACCCAACTGCTCTACAGCAATACTTACACTAGCCCTCAAGCCCCTCCACCAAGCCTACGGGATTAGTCGAGTCATCGTTGTTACTATGCAGGCTGTAAGTGGTGCAGGGCTCAAGGGCGTCCCATCTCCGCTAATTATAGATAACATCATACCATATATCAAAGGTGAGGAAGAAAAAATCGTACAAGAATCCAGGAAAATACTCGGATTATTCAATGGGCGAATCGTCATGCCTGCCTCCTTCGAAGTCCTGGCGTTTACAACTAGGGTCCCCGTTATCGACGGCCACATGGAGGCAGTATTCGTGGAACTCGAAGAGACTCCGAGGTCGGAGGAGGATATAATCGAGTTATTAGAAAGATATCATGATAATAAGATAGAAACATTGAGACTCCCATCTGCACCCAAGCGTCCAGTTGTTGTTAGAGAGGAGGTCGATAGGCCGCAGCCGAGGCTAGACAGAATGGCTGGTAACGGCATGAGTGTGACGGTCGGAAGGCTGTCTGTAAATGGTAAAATGATCAAGATGATTGTACTCGGCCATAACACGATAAGAGGAGCTGCAGGTAATGGTGTATTGATTGGTGAATTAGCCTATAAGCTAAACCTAATATAACAAAGTCAATAATATAATCATTTATAATCACAAACATAGAATTCATCTACCGTCGCTGTTCCTAACAATACGTGGCATCACACTATACTCCTCCGGCCGTATCTTCCTCGGCCTAGTAGCCATCAGAAAGCCAACACTGGGCCTGTCGAAAGGTAGAAAATCAACATCCTCGAAGAACGACCATAGGATCCCAGCTAGTCCAGCAATATCCCAGAACCTCATGAATCCTATAATCCTTTCACCAGTGTCCTGGTTCACTAACAGACGTTTGAACATGCCTAGCCTATTATCATAGCCAGAATGGTAGCTTACAATGAGGTTATCTTCAGAAGCCTTTTCCACGAGGACGTCTTTATAGCCAATTAAGTAGAATATATTGTATATCCGGTCAATTTCGTGGATCATGACAACACCGTTATAATCTAGGCATGCAGCCATGTTAGCAGACGCTCTCACAAATCTATATGGATCAAGGTGTGGAAGGCTGTAACCATAAATGAGGATTATATCCTTAGGACATGATAGGGTCCCCGCGAAATCCTCGGCTGGGGCTACAACGGTCTCCACTGTTATGCCCAGATATTCCTCCGCGTACTTCTCCGCCATTCTAAGGGCGGACTCGCGGAGATCTACTATGGAAATCTCGCTTTCCACACCCATTTCTTTTAGGGCTAGTGCTAAAGCGATAGCTCCAATACCGGTGCCACCCATTAAATCAAGTACCTTCACCTTTCTTCTCTTTACAAGATGGGAGAACCATTCGTGCTCAACAGCTTTCCTGAATAGGTCGAGGCCATTCTTAATTCTTCTCTTAGCCGATTCTGGATCCTCGCTCCATGGATATACCTTGTAGAATCTCTCCATGTCTCGCGTGGAGGGCAATAGTATAACACCAATATTCTTTTTATAGGATGAGGATAATATTACTTGCTTTTTATACTCAGTTCTTGAAAGATTAATTACGCTATTAATAGACGTCTGTATAGAGTCTACTTATAGCATCTCACGCCAGACATAATTATGCTCGCCTCAATTTAATTACATGGAGCGTAACAAAATATGAGGCGCTGTCGATGGCAAACTCCCCTCGTAGGCCCCTAACGACACGGAGGCATATGACGGTCGATGCACTTGCAATCATAGTGGGTGTAATTGGCGGTTTAGGAGCCGTTATCTTCAGGCTCTTTATTAAATTCTTTAACAGTATATTCTTTGGAATAATATATAGTCAAATAGATGAGATAAAAATTGGTGGATACAACCTCGGCCTAATCCTACTACCAGCCCTCGGTGGTATGATAGTCGGCCCAATCGTGTACAGATTTGCCCCTGAAACCAAAGGACACGGGGTCCCTGAAGTACTAGAAGCGATAATCACAAGAGCTGGTAGAATAAGAGCACGAGTGGCCATGGTTAAGATATTCGTATCCAGCATCACCATAGGAAGTGGCGGTAGCGCAGGCAGGGAGGGACCCATAGCCCAAATCGGAGCATCCATCGCCTCAATACTCAACAGAGTTGCTAAGCTGGACCCCTATGATTCACGCCTACTCGTCGCATGCGGTCTATCAGCCGGGATAGCGGGAACGTTTAACGCACCCCTAGGGGGCGCGCTGTTCGGTGGTGAAGTGCTCCTTAGAGGATTCGGGCTTTATGATGCAATACCATTGATACTATCATCGGTAATTGGTGCTGCGACAGCATCAATATTCTTGGGTCAACAACCCTCTTTTCTAATCCCGAGAACTCCCCAATGGACGCCGACTGAACTGCCTATCTACCTCTTGCACGGTGCGCTGATAGGTTTGGTTGCCTTTGTGTGGGTCAGAACGTTTTATGCAATAGAAGAATTATTTGACTCGATGAGGATAAAAGACTACTTTAAACCAGCTATCGGAGGCCTTCTAACCGGCTTCCTCATCATGCTCTTCCCCAGCTACGGTATAAGCGGTGTCGGATATGATGGCGTAGAAATGGCTCTTATGGGCATGTTGCCACCGCTCCTCATGCTGTTGCTTGGAATCTCAAAGATTCTCGCTAGCTCACTGACAATCGGGAGCGGAGGCAGTGGTGGAGTATTTGCCCCAAGCCTATACATTGGGGCTATGTTTGGTGGAGCCTTAGGCTCATTGTACTTCAGCCTGTTTCCAACATCATACCTCGGTGACCCGCTAGGATACCAGCTTGCAGGTATGGCTGCCCTATTCGCTGGAGCCGCCCAGGCCCCACTTAACGTGATAGTCATGATCCCGGAAATGTCAGGTAGCTATAGCCTAATACCTCCCATTATGGCATCGGCCGGAACGAGCTTCATTGTTTCATGGCTTTTACTCAAGGGGAGTTCAATATACACTATAAAATTAAAGAAAAGAGGTTTAAAAATCAAGGCGTTCTCCTCATACATACTAGACCTCGTAACAGTAGAAGAGGTCATGACTAAGAGAGTAGTAACAATACCAGCCGACGCACCGTATTACCTCATCATAACACTATTCGAGGAAAACCCATACGGAGGCTACCCAGTAGTGGACAGGAAGACTGGTCAGGTTATCGGCATAATAACTAGAACGGATATAGAAAAGATAAAGAAACACATAGATGATGAAAC
>JAADGB010000060.1 GCA_013152575.1 Thermoproteota archaeon
CCTAGAGCCCAAAGTGTTCTATACTTTTCGAGTATTTCCTTGATTAACTGGTTCTCAAAGACCATGTTTAATCAGCCGATTATACCGATTACCCTATTGGGATTATATCGATGCATACTAAACAGGTATAGCTGGGATAAGAATTAAACCAAGCATAGAAAACACATTGGACGTGGTGAATAGTTTTGGAGACGTACAAGGTAACTGTTGGTAACATAGAATTCACCCTCGTTAAGGGAATCAAGTACACGGATAGCGATGAATGGGCTAAAAAAGAGGACGGCATTGTACGCGTTGGTATAACGGATTATGCGCAGAAGAGGCTTACAGATATTGTAGGCGTCGAGCTACCCGAAGTAGACACAGAGGTCTCCAAGGGGGACCCCGTAGCTACACTTGAATCAATGAAAGCCACCGCAGACGTATACGCACCAGTTTCAGGTAAGATAGTAGAAGTTAACGAGAGACTCTACGAGGAGCCCGAGTTGGTTAACAAGGACCCCTACGGAGAGGGCTGGTTGTTCGCTATCGAGATCTCCGATCCCTCAGAATATGAGGCCCTCCTAGACGATGCTGGCTACCTTGAGAGTGTTAAGAAGAGGCATCATTAATCCATCCACCATATTTTAAATATTCTAAACGTTTGAACATGCAGTTAAAGACTCGACAAGTTATATATTGTCATGTATACTTTGATGACTAGAAGTAGCCAAGGAGACAATTGGAGGCGGTAAGCCCCCATATTGTCTGTGGGTGCATAGAATGACCGTGGTTGAAACGATAGAGCACGATATTGTGATCCTTGGAACTGGGATTGCTGGCCTTAGAGCAGCCGTCGAGATAAAGAGAAAATACGGTGACAAAATAGACATTGGCCTGATTAGCAAGATACAACTCATGAGGAGCCACAGCGTAAGCGCAGAAGGAGGAACAGCCGCAGTACTATACCCCGAGGAGGGAGACAGCTACGCACTACACGCATGGGATACAATAAAGGGATCAGACTTCCTAGCAGATCAAGAAGCAGTATGGCTATTCGTCAAGCTAATGCCCGAGGAGATAAGGCTACTAGAACACTGGGGCCTACCATGGAGCAGGAGGCCTGATGGTAGAATAGCCCAGAGACCCTTCGGAGGACACTCACACCCAAGAACAATATTCGCAGCCGACAAGACAGGCTTCTTCGAGATGCAGACACTCTACAACAAGCTCCTAGAATACGACGGATGGGAGAGATACGATGAATGGTTCGGCACCAACTTTGTAGTAGAAGATGGTGAATTCAAGGGACTATACGCTATAAACTGGAAGGAAGGCCGCCTATACTACTTCAAAGCCAAAGCCGCGATAATAGCGACCGGCGGTGGAGGGAGACTCTACAACTTCACCACCTACGCCCACACAGTAACAGGCGACGGTGTTGCCATGGCGTTCAGGGCAGGAGTCCCGGTAAAGGATCCAGAGTTCTTCCAATTCCACCCGACAGGCCTGATCCCAAGCGGTATCCTGATAACAGAGGGAGCTCGCGGAGAGGGAGGCTATCTCATCAACAACAAGGGAGAGAGATTCATGCTAAGGAGCGATTGTGCCCCAACCAAGGGAGAGCTAGCGCCAAGAGACATTGTATCACGCTGTGAAATGAAGGAAATACTGGAAGGCAGGGGCTTCAAGGACGAAGTCACCGGCCTAGAATACGTGCTACTAGACCTGACACACCTTGGAGAGGAGAAGATAAACGAGAGACTGCCAGCAGTCAGAGAGATCGCTATCAGATACGCTGGAATAGACCCTGTAGAGGAGCCAATACCAGTTAGACCAGTAGCACACTACACGATGGGAGGAATCCACACAGACCTATACTACAGGGTCCTAGACGAGGAGGGAAGATGGATCCGCGGACTATTCGCTGCCGGTGAGGTTGCAGCATCAAGCATTCACGGCGCTAACAGGCTTGGAAGCAACAGTACAGCCGAGTGTTTGACCAGTGGTAGGATAACTGGTATCCTCGCCGCCGAGTACGTCTTGAAGGGTGCCGAGGCAAAGAGCGTGTCTAGAGAGAGGCACGCCAAGGAGGAGGACTTCGTATGGGGCCTATTCAAGAGAGAGAGTGGAATACCAAGCTATGAGATTAAGAGGCAGCTGAGGAACACGATGGGAGAGAACTTCTACGTGTTCAGGACTGAGGAGGGAATGAGGGCAGCGCTTAGCAAGATAGTCGAGCTGAGGAGGAAGTTTAGGACTGAGGTCTACATCGAGGACAAGAATAGGATCTACAACACTGATCTACAGTCAGCACTAGAGACGCTGAATCTGCTGGACTTCGCCCTAATGGCGGTAAAGGCTGGCCTAGAGAGGAAGGAGTCGAGAGGAGCCCACTACAGAATTGACTACCCGAAGAGAGATGATGAGAACTGGCTGAAGCACACGCTAGTCCTACCAAACGGCGAGGACGATGTGAGACTAGTCTACACGCCAGTGGACATCTCGACGTGGAAGCCTGTAGAGAGGAAGTATTAGGGGGTGTATGTTATGGCCTTGAAGGGGAAGGAGAATAAGCCTGGGTGGATTGCGAGCATAAACCCATGGGTCTTAAGGATAGTGAACAATCCGGAGAGACTAGCCTTCGTCCTACACAGAATCACTGGCGTGCTAATGGCTTTGATTATAATGGCCCACATCTACGTTACAGGCATACCTGCACATACAGGCTGGGAAGCATGGATTGAAGAAATACAGAACGCCCACGGCATTACACCAGTGACCCTATACTTCTTCTTCTTCGCAGGCATCGCATGGTTCCACGGACTCAATGGTATAAGACTACTATTGGTAGAGTTCCTAGGCCTATGCATTGGCGAGCCGGAGAAACCGAAGCCACCGTACATTGCGCCGAGCCTCAAGGGATGCCAGAGGAAGCTGCTCTATCTGGTATTCGCGCTGTGGGCGATACTATGGATACTAACAGGCTACATATTGTTTGTCGCGTGATGGAGGTGGAGAGTGATGGTGAGTGCGAGTAAGAGGCTACTCTTACAGTATGTGACCGCGATACTCTTGATATTCCTCCTTACATGGCACCTCGTGATAAGAGTGCCTGCACTAAGAGGGGTAGACACGTTCATGGAGACGCTGAGTGCAAAGCTGGTCTACGGCGAGATATCATCGTACGGCGTCCTATTGCTAGTATTCGCATATGTGGCATTACTCCACGGATTCAATGGATTGAGGAACGTGCTGCTAGAGTGGACTGGTGGAAGGTACAGCAAGCCTATCACGATAATTATCGTAATATTATTCATAGTATTTGCATCGCTAGCAACGTACACTGTAGTTGGAATAACCCCGCCTGGGTGAGGTGAAGAGCCGTGTCATTCGACCCGAAGGCAGCAACGAAGATTCCCCCTAAGAAGGTCACCTTCCGGATAAAGAGGTTCAACCCTGAAGAGGACAGGGAATGGTGGGAAGACTACGAGGTAGAAACGTATAGAGGAATGACGGTGCTCGACGCCCTGCTAAAGATCAAGGAGGAAATTGACCATACAATAGTGATGAGATACAGCTGTAGAATGGGAGTATGTGGAAGCTGTGGAATGACTATCAATGGAATGCCAAGGCTAGCATGCCAAACACAGGTCGCGGAAGTAGCGAGTGATGGCAAACCAGTAGTAACTGTAGAGCCATTAAAGAACCATCCAGTCATGAGAGACCTACTAACAGACTTCACCAAATTCTTCGACAAACACAGGAGAGTGAAACCATACCTGTTGAGAAAAGACGTGGATGAAAGGGAGACAGGAGACTATGAGTACGAAATGCTCCCAGAGGAGCATTACAACATCTACGAGTACACGCTATGTATAGCCTGTGGACTATGCTACAGCGCCTGTCCAGTTGTAGCAAGTACTGACAGATTCCTAGGACCACAAGCACTAGCCTACGTCTGGAGATACGTAGCCGATCCAAGAGATGAAGCCTGGAAGGAAAGGCTAGAAATGATAGACACAGATGAGGGACCCTTCAGCTGCCACTACGCAGCCAGCTGTAGCGCAGTATGCCCCAAGATGGTCGATCCTGGCGCAGCAATCCAGAGACTGAGATCAGCGCTCATAAAGTATAGGCTTGGACTTTACAAGAAGAAGAGAATCAGCAAGAAGGTAGGACCTATGGAGGAGAAGAAGCCGAGAAAGGATCTACCACCAGAGGCAAAGCCAGTAGATGGAGTTGATCCGTGGGCTAAGGATCAGGAACCTGTTAAGATCCCTGTCGAAAAACTAATATAATTTATTTTTCCAGAAGTATTCAGTTTTTTGATATGTATTGATTGTACAAGAAAAGACTAGTAGACTCTTACTCTTCTAGTAATATAGGGTTTCTCTTCCGTCTCGTTGATGAAGTTCCTTAGGGCTCTTCTAATCAATTCTGACTTAGAGATCTTTTTCTTCCTGGCATACTCTTCGAGTATCTCGAGGAGATCTTCTTCAACCTTAAATGAGACTACTCGCATCGTCCCACCAGTATTACCTAGATAATACCGGTAATACTTAATACTGGTGCGGCTTACGTGATGTGTAGTATACCTTACTACTTTCTCTATGTTACCGAAGCATTTAATAGGAAGATTGTAGTATTTC
>JAADGB010000061.1 GCA_013152575.1 Thermoproteota archaeon
CCCGAGGGGACCCGTCGAAGACTCTCTAATCCCAAGAAGAGGCAACAAGCCTCTCAAGCCAGAGGAACTACCACCAGGTACACTAGTAGCAGCGGGGTCCCCAAGGAGGAAGCACGCCCTCCTCTACGCCAATCCAAAAGTCGAGACTACATGGATAAGGGGAAACCTTGACACCCGTTTAAGGAAACTAGACAATGGGGCAGCAGACTACCTGATAGCCGCTGAGGCAGGACTAGTAAGGCTAGAAATCAACAGGCCAAGGATAATCCTACCAATCTAGCTGTTTACACCTGCGCCTGGCCAAGGTATTATCGCCATAGTCGCACCAAGCGAGTCGAGCATAGCTCGAAGATTAGCATTGGCAACGCACGAAGCAACACACAAAGAGATGCTCGCCGAGAGAGTATTCCTTCAAACACTAGCCGCTGGCTGCGCCAAACCGGTTGGAGGCATAGCGAGATATAGGGATGGCATGATCATGTTCACCGCCGCCACATTCTCCGAGGATGGGAGAGCCATGTGGTTCACGATAGAGGGAAGGGACCCCTACGAGGTTGGTAGTCGTGCCGCAGAAGAAGTCAAGAGCGTCCCCTGGTGGTAGAGTAATCCTAGTAGGTGCAGGCCCGGGGGACCCCGAACTCATCACGGTTAAAGGCCTCAAGGCGTTGAAGGAAGCCGACGTCGTAGTGTATGATAGGCTCGTGTCAAGGAAGCTCCTTGAATACATCAAGGATGGAGCAGAACTAATATACGCTGGAAAAGAACCCGGAAAACATACACTGACCCAGGAGGAAATCAATCAAATCCTCGTTGATAAGGCCATGCAAGGTTTAACCGTCGTACGATTGAAGGGAGGGGACCCACTCGTTTATGGTAGGGGGGAGGAGGAATGCCTCTATGTAAGATCATTCAATATACCCTGCGAGATCATACCAGGAATACCTAGCTTCGTTGGAGGCAGTTCCGAATACCTAGTGCCTCTAGGCTCACGAGGCTATAGTAGAGTGTTCTCAGTAGTAACAGGCACCACAATGGGTGACAAACTAGTAGACCATGAGAAGATGAAGAAACTATTAGAAGCCAGCGACACAGTGGTAATCCTCATGGGCGCGCGACGGCTAAGAGAGATACTCTCAATTGCGGCGGAGGTTAGGGGAAGGGATGAAGCAGTCGTTCTGGTACGGAACGCTACGCTCCCCGGCTCACACATGATAGCGGGGAGTATCGGAGAACTCCTCGACCGTGGAGTCCAGCAGGAGCCGCCTCTCTTGATATACATCGGCGGTGGTGCCAGGTGGCTGATGGAGAAAATAGGTGTACAGCGCTAGTTTTCGGCCCCGACAGGCCTCCCGAGCTACTTGGACCCTGTAGGGTTCTATGGAGGCCTATAATGGAGCCAGCCCCCATAGAGGGGGTTGCTGAGGCACTACTGGAGCTTTCAAGCTGGGCCGACAGCGTTGTCTTTACTAGCCCGAGGGCGCCCAGGTTCCTATTAATCGATGCTGAAAAGAAGAATCTCGTTGACAGACTCATCGATTTCATGCGTAGAGTAAGGGTGTATGTGATAGGACCCAAAACGCGGAATGTAGTGCAAGATCTATTCGGCGTGGAGCCACTAATGCCTGAAAGGTATAGGGGAGTTGACCTAGCCAAATACATCGTCTCTCATGGTGCTAGAAGGGTTGTCGGTGTGAGATCGCCTGACGCTCTACGAGACCTTGTAAGGATATTGGTTGAGAATGGTATCGGCTACGTTGAAGTCTACTCCTACATGATCCGCGTATGCAAGGAGTGTATCGAGGCTGTAAAGGACGGGGAGGCAGATTACCTCGTAGTTACTAGTCCAATGATAGCCAGGGTACTTGCTAGTAACGGTATTACGGGTAAGTTTATTGCAATTGGGCCGACGACAGCTGAAACACTAATAGGCTACGGTATACGACCTATTTGCGTAGCGAGCGAGTATTCCCTCGATGGGGTAGCGGAGTGCCTATCTAGAATGGAAGGCGGTGTATAATGGAGATTGAGGTAAGGAGGATTCAGAGAGTTGGTACTAGTAGCCTTGTAGTGACTCTTCCTAAAGAATGGGCTAAGAGGTTGAATCTCGCCCCGGGCTGCCAGGTCATGCTGATTGATGAGGGAGACAGTATCAGGATTAAGCCCGTGAAGGGCAACGAGAGCGCGGCGATTGAGTTAGATTTATCGATGATGCCGGAGAATCTCGCCGCCTCCACACCCCTCTGCATTTACCTTTCAGCGGTTAGTGAGGCGGACGTATTCTTCCCTAGTAAGAAGTCGCTGGAGGACGCTAAAACCAGGTCAATCTACCTGATGGGGCTCCAGATATTCGACACTCTCGAAGGAGAGAAGGCTAGAGTAGAAGTGCTCCTAGACTCGTCGAAGATTGACATCTCAAAGCTCCTCAAAACCCTCACTGTTAGTGTGAGGGAGTCGGCCGAGCTACTCATTAAGGTTATACAGGGTGAAACGGATGGCGTCAAGGAGAAGGTTGAGATAGTGAGAACCCAGTTTCTAAGGACACACTACATAGTCCTAAGATACCTGGCTGCCAGGTATAGTGAGAGGGGAGGAATCGAGAACTACCAAGTGACGCTATCAACGAGCTATGCGGGCTTCGCAATAGACCTACTACAGGAGCTTGTCCTTACCTCCATGCGGATAATAAGAGAGGAGATCCCGGAGGACGACTTGAACCAGTTGATACGAGTAATCCGTGGTATAGAGAAGAGCGGGGATCTCCTCTTCAGGACACTCGCACTGCCTAGCGTTAAAAGGCTAGCCGAGCTGTACAGGGAGCTCTACATGTCCAGGGCGTTAGCCGAGAATATGATGATTAATGCAAAGTCGCGCTCCGCAGCCGTACTCAGCGGGAAACTACACGATATCATAAGGCTAATGATGATATCATCATATGTAGCCGTGTGTAGGGTTATCATGGGAGTAGCTTCTCTCAAAGAGTAGCTCAACCGGTTATCCTCCTATACAATATGATTGTTAAGAATAGTAGGACGCCTGACGCCAGGAATGGAAGTCCTCCATAAGTAGGGGAAACCTCATACAGTAAGCCAGCTACTAGAGGGCCAGTCATCATACCTAGGCTGGAAGCAGTGTTTGAGGCGCCAACCATTAGGGATCCGCCCACATCGCCTGCAAGGGCGGCATTCCTCGTGAGTGGCATACTAGCCCTCACACCAGTATTAGCTCCGACATAGGCTGCCGAAACAATGAGTATTCCGAGGAATGGTAGGCCTAGGCCTATTGATGATAGTGCAGAGATTATCAACACGAAGTATAGGGAGCGGGCTATCCCTATCCTATCAGCCAGACCACCAGCGATCAAGCCGCCGATAACCGACATTAGGCCCGATACGAGTAATAGTTCGCCTAATGAATCCTTTGATAACCCATAGACCTCGTGCACGTATATGTAGAAGTACTCGCGCAGTATGCCGCTAAGGAATCCAAGCGTGAAGGCCGACAATATAACCCAGAGAATCAGTGGGTCGAGAACCCGTTTAACAGCAGACTTCACGTCAGACGTTACCCTCTTATAGATATCGTAGGATGCGTAAGCTAATAGTAAGCCCGAGAACCCCATAGCTAATCCGGATACCTCTATTAGCTGGGCATATGATAGCTTTGAGTAGCCGAAGTACCAGTTCCCAATGCTTATCCCCAAACCACCCAGCGCGAAATAGATAGCCATCGCCGTGCCGCTACGTCCTCCTCCTAGCTCGCTGGTGACTATCTGGAGGGATGGCCAGATGAAGCCCGAGACTATCCCCCATACTCCCATCGCCACTATTACTGTAGAGGCGCTCCTAGAGGATGGTATCACCTCGTAGAGGATCAGGCCGGAGATAGCCAAACCCACTAGTATAACTAGCCATCGATATCTAGGGAGTACCTCGCTTAGAACACCAGAGGCAAGGCTTGCCAGCGCCCTACCAGCCATGAATCCACTAGTCAATCCAGCGGCGGCTAACATGGTTGAGCCAATATCGTATTTGACATAGTAGGCTATGGCAGGCCTAGCGATGCCTGCCGCGACAGCTGCAGCGAATAGGCCAGAGTATAGTACCATTAGCTTCAAGCGGCTTCTCATCGAGTACGCACTCCATGGATTGTCGAAGCCTATTTACTCGGAAATAAAAGTAGTAGAAACGGCGTTCTAAAATGGTGTATAATTATGGCTAGATTGAAGAAGTGGAAGTGCATCATTTGTGGCGAAGACTTGATTGAGGGCCAGAGGTTCGGCTATGTCCCAGGCAAGGGTTACGCACACATCGAGTGCTTCTATGAGAGGATAGCGGAGAGAGGCGTAGATAGGGATACTGTGGCCTTGATGGACGCCAACGAGGTTCTATTATACAGCATTGTTAGATT
Source organism: Thermoproteota archaeon (assembly GCA_013152575.1). Classification (GTDB taxonomy): domain Archaea; phylum Thermoproteota; class Thermoprotei_A; order Sulfolobales; family Acidilobaceae; genus Thermodiscus. The sequence continues at coordinate 4,408 of JAADGB010000061.1, forward strand.
AAAGGAGGCTACTAGAATAGCCAAGTCCAAGGAGTTGAAGGATGAACTAGTATCCATTAGAAAGAAGATAGAAGATCTCGTCGAAGAGTTAGAGAGGAAGCTTAGCTCTAAGATATATTGAAGACCGACTCAGGCATGATTTCTTATATTTTGATGAAGGGAAATACGGACATGGCGAACAAGCTTTGAACCAGACGGTAGTCGTGGAGGATCTTGTCAAGTTGTCAAGATCTATAGTGATGGGACCAGGGCGGTGGATGGCGTCTCCTTCACAGCGGGTAAAGGAGTTACTATGCTCATGGGACCCAACGGTTCAGGCAAGACGACGACCCTATCGATAGTTGCAGGAGCACTAGCGCCGACAAAGGGGAGAGTACTAGTATGTGACTATGAGGTATGGGGTAGTGGCTGGGAGAAGGCGAGGGAATGCATAGGCTTCGCCCCACAAAATATGCCCTTCAGGGAGAGACTCACTCTACTCGAAAACCTGATATGGTATGGCTTAATCCGTGGAATCGGGTTCAGGGAGTCAAAGCGACGAGCACTTGAGCTCCTCGAAACAGTCGGCTTGAGAGAGCACTACAAGAAGAAGGTGGCCCAGATCAGCGGAGGGATGAGGAGGAGGCTCACAATCGCCGCCGCACTCATCGGGGACCCCGAGGTCCTCATACTCGACGAGCCCACAAGCGGCCTAGACCCGTCAGCGAGGAGGGTACTATGGAACCTCATAAGGGATATCGCGAGGGACAAGACTGTCATAGCCAGTACGCATATAGCTGAGGACGCTGAAGAAAACGCAGACAAAGTACTAATCTTCCATAAAGGCAAAATAGTAGCCTCAGGAGAGCCAGAGCTCCTCATAAGACAATACGCGCCAGAAGCAGTAATAGTCGTTGAGGGCGCATTAAAGGGTTCCTTCGAGATAGAAGGAGCAAAACTACTCAAATCATCGCAGAAAGAGCTAAGGTATAGCACAAGGGACCCCGACCACGTTCTACCACTAATCATAGAGAAGCTACTCTCCCAGGGTTCGAAGATAGAGAAGGTTGAAGTACGCAAACCGGGGCTAGCAGAGGTCTACCTCGAGCTTACAGGAGTAGAGTTATCGGAGGTGTAACGGCGTGGGGTCCCTCAGCAGGATTCTAGCAGAGGCATATGTTTCAGTCAAGGGGATATTTCGGTACAAGGGCGCCTTGTTCTGGATAGTCGTATTCCCATTACTCTTCTACGGATTAATGGTAGGCATATGGGGCAATCCATCCGTTAACCCAGTCAAGCTAGGAGTCTATAATGCAGATGAGGCCGTAGTGTTAGATAATGGAACGAGTGTGAGCATGGGAGATATCCTCCTAAAATCGATGAACGAGTCTAA
>JAADGB010000062.1 GCA_013152575.1 Thermoproteota archaeon
CATTAAGGGGTAGCTCCCAGTCTGCCTCGCATAACATATACCGTCCCGGCAATCCTCGACCCATAGCCTCCTAAGAAGGGTCCCTCGAGGGGCTATCTTCGAGAGCATCTCCTTCTCGAAAACCCTCCTCACCCAGTAGGTGAAGGAGCGGGCGTGTTTCTCAACCCTCCCACGCACGCCATACTTCATCCTGTAGACTCTCGTTGACGGTAGAGCTAGGAGGCGCCTCACATTAACCCTCCTAACCAGCAGGCCCCTGTCTAGTATCTCCTTGAGGAACTCCCTGTTCAACCTATACGTCTCACTAGTCTCGCCGGGAAGTCCTAGAATGAAGTTTATACCAGGCAGTAGGTGTGGAAGGCCTGAGGGACCCCTCTCCCCTCCAAGCCTGTTCACTAGCTCTATAGCGAATAACGCCTCCTCGGGGTTAGTGTTTAGGTTATTCAACTTAGCCACGCGTGGATCGGCGGTCTCGACCCCCATAGCAGCGACGTCTCCATCGGTGTGGTATTTGATGATGATCTTCAAGGCCTCCCTGCTCTCCTCGGGATTCCTGGCAATAGTGCCGGGGTTAACGTTATCTATGTGGAGGACCTCTAGCCGCGGGGCAACGCTCCTAATGCCGTAGAAGAGTTTCTCAAGGGTCCCTGGCGAGGGCTTAGGCCACTCCTCGACAGCTAGCTGGCTGGAACCATAAACCAGTACGTCGGCCTGCCTTCCAAGCCTAAACGCCCTAACCCCAAAGGAATAGAGGGCCTCAACCTCCCCCACGATACCCTCGGGGTCCCTCTGTATCGGCCTCCCCCTTAACGGCTCTACACAGAAGCTACAGCCCCCACTAACCCACCTAGCACAGCCACGATAGGTCTCAATCTCAGCTATAAGCCCCCTGCCAAGCCGGGGGTGCTGTCTAACAATCCTGGCCCCTAGCCTCGCGACCCTGTCATAGAGCTTGTAATCCCTCCTAAACCGGATAGGAGAGGCCTTCTCCACGCCATAACGTGCTAGGTCATAGAAGTACTCTTCAACATCCCCCCTAACCAGTACATCGAACCCCGCCTTCTCGAACACGGTTGGGGGATGAGTCGGGCCACCGCCCTCCAGGCCCATGCCCCACCTCGCCGCTGGTCCTACCAGTATCTTTAGGGGTCCCTCAATCAGGCTGGCCCATCGAATTAGTTCCTCGGGCCTTGCAGGGACCCCTCCAATATACTTGCCTGGAACGACGACGCCAGCGATGAAGACGACTATATCATAGGTTGAGGCCCTCCTAACCCAGTAATCCTCCCACCTCCGGAACTGGTCTACGATGACATAGTCTATCCTAGTAGACTTGTCTACCAGCCAGAAGCTCCCCGCTATGAGTCGCGGATACACGTCTATGTAGGGAGGGACCCCAAGCCCTCCTGGCTCATCATTGTAGCCATCTACGATCAGTACCCTCATATCGCTACACAGCCCTTACCTGCAACTGTATACCTGGCATAATTAAACTACGCCTAGCATCAGGATATATTAGATGTACTGTTATAGTATGAGATGATGGGTAGGCCCGTGAGTCTCCCATACTCGGGGGATGCTGTGATCGGGCCTCTCCCGGCCTTTCAATAAACCATACACTGGCTAAGTCCTGCCTATGCCTCGTAGACCATACTTCCTCGCGTACCGTGTGGCTCTCCTAGACATAGAGTAGGCCAGTAGCATTGCCGCCGCAACGAATCCCAGGGTGAGTATCGCCTCCCATGAAACCCCTAGGTATGGCTCCTTGCCTATAGAGGCCCATCTAATCAGCTCGGCCGGGTGGCTATACGGGGTTATGGCTGCAATCCATCGTAGGAGTGGTGGGAGGCTATCTACAGGGACCCCTACTCCTCCCACGATGAATACTAGGAAGTTTAGGAAGTCTAGCATTGGCGCGGGTGCTTGTGTGATTATCGCCATGTATGCCAATACGAGGCTATACGATATGCTGATCACTAGGATTGCTAGTAGGGAGAGTACTAGGACTACTAGGTTCTCCGCAACCAGGACATTAGTACCTGTCACGTAGTGGACAAGGTATGCGACGAACCCAGCTGATATGAGGGCAACCATGACAGCTGGTATGACTCGTATTGATAGGAATAGGTTGTGGCTGACACCGGCGAGCTCGTGCTCCTCGTAGACGCCGATGTTTATGTAGAATTTGGCCCAGTTTCCAATAACCCATACTGGTGTGGAGAGGAGGTTCCAGGCGAGTATGGCCCAGAATATCAGTGGGGCGATTACGGGGTAGTCCTTAGGGTCTGTAAACATTAGGGCTCCAAGCACGTATATCGATATCCATAACCCATCGATTACCGCCCAGTTTACCAGTCCAGTCATGTACCGGCCTGTTCTGACCAGGTGGAGCCAGAGGACGGCGCGTACATGCCTCAACCCTGGCAATCGCATCACCCCGGCTAGTAGAGGCCCCTCTTCCTAGTCGCCCGTTCTAGCCTTGAGACTCCGAGGCTCGCTAGCCCGTTGTATAGTACTATGAGGAGTGCAAGGGAGTAGAGTATGAGGAGTATCCCCTGCCCTGTAGGCGTCTGGAACCCTGCGGCTAGCCTCGCCGCGTCTACAACGTATCTAACCGGGATTATCGTGCTAGCCTCCTGAAGGATCTTGGGAAGGATCTCGATAGGGTAGAAGACTCCTCCCAGGAACACGAGTAGGGGGTTGAGGAATGATAGAACATTGCCCTCCTCTCTAGCCAGTATGCTCGCTATAGCCGCCGTTATACCGAGCCCAATCAGTGGAAGCGCGCCTATGATCATGACGGCGAATACGAGGAACAGGCGTAGACCCGAGGATAGCCCTCCGATTATGAAGGCTGCCGGGGCGAGTGCTAGGAAGTTGAACGCCGACTGGAACAGGCTGCTGGTGAGCCCCGATACTACGAGGTACCTTGTGAAGCTGGGCGTTGATGTGTATATGTAGGGGAGGGTCCCAAGCCACCTATGCCATAAGGCAACGCTGGCCGTCTGATCTATTATGCCGGATGCCGCGAACATTATCGCGCTAGCCGCTACAATGTAGAGGAGGGGGTCCTCCACTCCTAGGGCGGAGGCGAGGTTCTCAACACTCCCATAGGCCGAACCCATGACGTATATCACTAGTATCGCCGTGTAGGGCCAGAATAATTGCAGCGCGAATAGTACCCTGTTACTCCTCAACCATGATATCTGAAGGTATAGCTCTGCTTTCACGATCCCCGCTACTCCCATCTCCCGCCACCCGTTATCGCTATAAACACGTCTTCAAGCGTTGGCTCCTCAACGCGTACCTCGAGGATCCTCGCCCCGCTATCCCTTGCTAGGCGTGTGAGTAGGTCTAGGACCTCGACCTCCTCCCCCCTCTTAGCCTGTATCCTCACCCTCACCCTTTCGCCCTCAACCCTGTAGAGCATCTTGTACCCCGACCCGCTGACCTTCGCCGATAACCCCTCGGCAACTATCCCGGTGAGCGTCGCTGTAATCGATACAGTGTCCGAGACTCGCCTCTTCAACTCCTGTGGGGGTCCCTCAGCGACAATCCTACCATCGGATATGATGCCTATCCTATCACATAGTATCTCAGCCTCGAACATGTTGTGCGTCGTGACCAGCACTGCTCTTCCATCATTCGCCAGCTCCCTCAGTAAGCCGCGTATGTGGCGTGCACTGGGTGGGTCTAGTCCAAGGGTTGGCTCGTCGAGCAACAGTACCTGTGGATCCTTCAGGAGGGCTCTGGCAAGGCCTAGTCTAGCCTTCATTCCCAGGCTCATATCCTCGAATCGCTTCTCCTCCGCCCCCAGCTCCTTCAACCCTGTAAGCTCCAATACCTCCTCTATCTTGTCACCCAGCTTACTGCTTGGAAGGCCATAGAGCATTCCGAAGTACTTCAGGTTCTCCCTCGCGGTAAGCTTCCAGAAGAACCCCCTCTCAACCGAAAGCATAACACCTATAACCTGCCTAACACGCCCCGGGTCCCTCACACTACTATATCCTGCTACGAAAGCGTCCCCCGAGTCCGGCTCGAGGAGCGTTGCTATAATCTTTACAATAGTAGTCTTACCAGCACCATTGGGGCCGAGGAGACCGTAGATCTCGCCCCAGTCTACGTGGAAGCTGACCCCCCTTAGGGCTTCTACCCACTTATACTGGCCTCTTAAGAAGCCGCCTAGCCTCGTCCTATACCTCTTCCTCAGCTCCCGCGTCTCAATAGCATAGGTAGCCATTGCTTGGGGTCCCTCCAGGGAGGGATGGAGAGCTAGTAGGTTTCAATGGTGATGGTATGGATAGGATCACGTTGTAATTGATTGTGTTAGGATTGTATTGTGCTGGAAAAAGCCCTTTTCCACTCTGTTATTTGGTTTGGGTTAGGAGTCGGGCTTAGGCCTCCTTGGCGAGGCAGATGTCGATGCTGCTGACTCTCCTGGTCCTCTGCTGGCCGGTGTTGGGGTCGGTTACGGTGATCTCGTGGCTGCCGATCTCGACGCTCTCGATCTTGATGTTCTTGGCGAACCTGTTCCTTACGATCTCGACTGCGTCGACTGCCTTGTTGATGTTGCGGCCCCTGGCCTTGACGACGACCTTGTCTACGCCCTGCTCCATTAGGGTCGTTAGGATAGCGAGGACATAGTTCATGACAGGCTTCCTACCGATCCTGACCTCAGGTGCTCCTTCACATGCCATATCTGTTCACCTCTTTGCGTTTTGCCCTAGCTTTTCTTGGGCTGTTTTGAAGGTGAAGGAGAGCCTCATATAAAAATGTATCCCCGGAAAACCACCGGGTAATCGGGGGTCATTCAAGGAGTGGCAGTGATACTGGTCGAACACATGGAGGAATACCCTACCCGGTGGCTAGTGGCAGAATACATCGAGGCCGGTAGAGAGGCGGCTATGGCCGGGCTAGAACTCATCGTTACAGGAGTGAGGGACCCCAGGCTACAAGCACTCCTCTCCAAACACGGAATACCATGGACGTGGGAGCACAGCTGGGACCTCTACGATAACCCCAAAACAATAGTACTAGACCTATGGGCCGAGAAGGACCTCGAGCCAAGCGAGGCCCAGGTGGCGGAAGCCTTCGTTATAGGCGGGATAATGGGTGACCACCCTCCCAAGATGAGGGGCTACCTCCTCTCATCCCAGTTCGACTGGGCCTCTAAGCGGAGGCTAGGCCCCAAGCAGATGAGCATCCATGTCACCGCATGGGCAGTAGGCCAAGTAAGGAGAGGAGTAAGGGTTGGCGAGTTGAACCTCTGTGATAGGGCGGTAGTGAGGATAAATGCAGGCTTCTTCGAGACCGAGATAGAATTACCATTCGCCTACCCATGCGACGTTGAAGGAAGGCCAAGGGTCCCGGATAGGATAGTTAGACTGCTGGAGAATGGTGTATTATGGGACGAGGAGGTTAACCTAGCCTAGCTGTTACTCCTCCTCTATTATGCCCTCGGGCTTCTCGCTGGGCGATGTTATGCCAGCCGCCTCATTCTCGAGGTCCATCTTGACTTCCTCGCTGAGGTATGGGGCTATCAGGATGATCTTGTTCTCCTGGTATTCTTCCTCGGTGATAATCTCGCTATCATAACTAATCAGTACTATCGGTATGCTTGCAACCGCCTTGTCGCCAGCCCTTGAAAGCGGTATCCCCATCTCACGCAGCCTATCGTATAGCTCCGGCGGGATGGGTAGCTTGATCTCTATCTCCCTGAAATCCCTCGCAACGACGAAGTCGCTTGTCTCAGGCTTCCACGCCTCTAACGCCTGCTTAGCCTCTTCCTTCACTATCTCGAATAAGTCTCCCTCTACTATGTCGGATTCAACGATCTTACCGTACTCCGCCCTTATGACTACTACCTTCAAAGCCTGCACCCGTTCGCCTCCAATGGCCAGTCAGGTTTTGTACTTGAGGTAATAACCCTTGACGCAACCTGGAGCTGGCGGGGGAGTAGGGTGCCAAAAGGCAAAGGGCCAAACGCATGGCCAGTGAGGGGAGAGACCTACTGGTGTCCATCGCTGAACGTGCCACTGGTTGGTAAGGAGTGTCCAGACGGGTCAAGGGGGTATAGGTTAAACGTTACAGACCCGGGTGACGTGAGGCCTGCCTTCGACCACGATATTGAGAGGCTCAGGGAGGGCTATAGCTACGAGGTTGGCTCCGAGAAGGGCTTCGAAGAACTACGTGGATACAGTGTTGTGTTATTGAATAAGGTACCATTCATGGATCTAATGTACGAGGTAATAGCCGACGGGCGAGTCATAGGCAGGCTCTACTGGGACCCCCTAGTCAGCCATTGGAGGTTCAGGTTCTCCCAGCCCGGGTTGATGAGGGTATGGCACCACGAGCCACTCCACACCATTACCATCAGAGGGACCCCAAAGACCCTGAAACGAAGATGGGTCCATCCAAACACCGAAGGCCTACCACCGGGGACACAGGTGGTATTCAAGAATGAGGAGGGGGACCCTCTGGGGGTTGGTTACGTCCACCCTGATGGTGACAGGATCAAGGTTCACACCATATTCTGGAAGAATGTAGAGCCCTACGCGTCTAAGAGGAGGAGCACCTGGGATGATACTGTAAAGGCGAACGAGTACTACCTATACTATCACTCGTCCAGGGCTGTGAAATTCATACACGTTATGAGCGAGAAGGTAGGTAAACCAGTGATTGTATCTTATAGTGGTGGTAAGGATAGCCTCGCAGCCCTCAATCTCACCCTTGAGGCTGGCGTTAAGCCATACGTTCTATTCAATGATACCGGGATAGAGTTGCCTGAGACGAGGGAGTCTGTTAGGAGGATCGTGGAGGAGAAGGGCCTAGAGTTGCTCGTCGCCGATGCTGGCGACGCCTTTTGGAGGGCGGTCGAGAGGGTTGGACCGCCTGGTAAGGATTACAGGTGGTGTTGTAAGGTAACCAAGCTCTCACCCCTCTCAAGGCTCTTGCAGGAGAGGTTCCCGGATGGCGCCTTGAACATTGTTGGCCAGAGGGCGTATGAGAGCCTGGATAGGGCTAGGAGTCCTAGGGTGTGGAGGAATAGGTGGCTCCCCCAGATACTCAACATCTCCCCCATACAGTACTGGACGCAGCTCCTAGTATGGCTATACATCTGGGATCGCAAGCTGCCCTACAACCCGTTGTACGAGAAGGGCTTCGACCGGATAGGATGCTTCATGTGCCCCGCCGCGTTCATGGCTGAGTACAAGCATGTAGAGGAGACGCATCCAGAGCTGTGGAGGAAGTGGGAAGACGTCCTTTGGAGATGGGCGAAGAGAATAGGGTTAGAGGGGAAGGAGGCCGAGATATGGGTAAAGAGGGGATTATGGAGATGGTTGACGCCAGCGGCCCAAAAGGGTAGGCTTGCCCAGAGAGTCGGTATCGCTATGAGGGATTGGAGGGAGATTTACAAGAGATGGCTCTATCCGCCACTCAAAGAATTCAGATACGGTGATGGCGCCATAGCAAGGTTTGAGGGAAGCTTCCCAGTCACAAGCCTAGAGGACCAGTACAGCGTGCTGGGACCCTTCAAGCCAGTGGAGAGAGGAGGGAAACTAGTCTTAGAGGGACCCTCCGGCTCAAAAGTAGAGTTCACTGGCGACACCATAGAGGTTAAGGGGGTTAGAGGCGTACTCGCGAGGGAGCTAGTGCTGGACTCGATTAAACTCGCGTTCAGATGGGTGAACTGTGCTGGCTGTAAGGCGTGTGAAACAAGCTGTCCCACAGGTGCGATCAAAGTCATACGGGACGGTGACGGCTTCAAACCGGTTGTGGATGCCGGGAAGTGTATACACTGCAAGCTCTGCGTCGACAACTGTCCGCTATCAGACGTTACAGTGGAGAGAGTCTACTCGGCCATAGCCCTAGACGATCCGACCGCCTGGAGGAGGAGTGGTAGGAGGAGCAAGGAGAGCGTAATAGTCAGGTACCTAAACCTGAAGGGCTACAAGATCTCAACCAGTGATGCGAAGATAGTTGATGAAGACGTTTTAACCATGCCTACAGGATTCCTGCCCGAAAATGAGCGGTAGTAAATGCCTCTTGTTTGAAATCCATTTAAGATAAAATAGCAGATAGGAGAGATGCGGGAAGGTGTCAACAGTGACCGCTATTGCCGACGCGCTAACATTCCTCATGTTCGGCATATTGGGGGGATTTCTAGGATCGATCCTGGGAATCGGCGGAGGCTCTTTAATGACGCCTCTATTACTCGCGGCTGGCTACGATATACTAGTCGCTGTTCCAGCGAGCCTCCTAGCGATCGTCGGAACAAGTATAGGCGGTCTATATGTTTATGAAGAGAAACGCCTGATCCGCTACGACCTAGCCATATACGCTGAATCAATAACAATACCAGGGAGTATAACGGGCGTCCTGATAGCCTCGGCCGGGTTCAAGCAAGTTATGAAGATCACCCTAGCAGCGATACTAATCATTATAAGCATTGAAATGATACGATCATACCTCAAAGAGAATAAAATGAACGACACGCTAAACAGGCGGGTGGAGAGGCCAGTAATTGGATTTGCATCAATGTACTTTGCAGGATTGATATCTGCCCTAGCAGGTACGGGGGGAGGAGTGTTAAAAGTCCCTATCCTAACGAGACTACTAGGTATGGATGTTAAGGAAGCAGTTGCTACCAGCAAACTAATGGTTGG
>JAADGB010000063.1 GCA_013152575.1 Thermoproteota archaeon
TAGCCGGCGCTGCTGGAGCGGCGCTCGCATTCCTCGCTGAGAGGTCACTCAGGCAGAAACCCGGGAAGTCGTCGGAGAAGGAGGGAGGTGAGAGTTAATGGGGTTAAGGATACGTGAGATGGTTATTGACCCGATTACTCGTATCGAGGGCCACCTAGGCCTCAGACTGGTAATAGACACTGATGCCCGGAAACCTGTGGCTGAGGAAACTCGTAGCTTCGTAACAATGTTCAGGGGCTTCGAGGTATTCAGCCTGGGCCGCCCGCCTGAGGATGCTGTCCATATTACTAGCAGGATTTGTGGTGTCTGTGGAGCAAGCCACGCGAACGCAGATGTTATTGCTGCTGACATGGTATATGGGGTTTCTCCCAAGCCTCTGGGTGTTGTGCTCAGGAACCTCGCGTTCGCGGTCACTGATCACATCTATGACCATAGTATCATATTGAATATGCTTGAGGGACCCGACTTTAGCGCGATGACTGTTTCGAAGCTAACTCCTAGTGTGTGGGATGAGGCTCAGAATACTCTCGCTGAGCATAGAGACATACACGGTTTCACCAAGATCTCTGACATAATGGAGGCGTTAAACCCCATAAACGGGAAGATGTGGAGGCTAGCACTGCGTTATCAAAGGATAGCTAGAGAGGCTGGTGTGTTGATCTATGGTAGGCATAGTCATCCGAGCACGCTTATACCGGGCGGAATATCAACGGATCTAACGAATGCTGAGTACCTCTTAATGGGCTACACTTACAGGCTCGTGAGGCTAACGGCTTGGGCCAAGTTCAACTACTACGTATGGCATGATCTGCTCTCATTCTATGAGAAACTAGGCTACAACGAGCAGGGCAAGACCTATGATAAGATCACGGGTGTATCCACGGGCCTCTTCGACGATCCAAGCGTTCTCGGAGGCATTGGAGACGTTGAGCCAGAGGAATACTATAAGGCTATGGACGATGTCGCAGGGTCCCGCCTCATAAAGCCCGGTATAATTATCGATGGAGAAATAGTCTCGACGAAGTACACCGAGATAAACGTCAGCCATATGGAGCACGTTGAGAAGAGCTTCTATGAGGATTGGGCTGACAAGGTGAGAAGCCTAGAGTTCTATACTGAGGAGGATCCGGCGGGGAACAAGCTACTATGGGGCAATCTTGACCCCGTCTATCATCCATGGAATAAGCTGACGATCCCGAAGAGGGGGGCAAAGGATTGGGCTTCAAAGTATAGCTGGGCCGCCACAGTTAGACTGGTGTGGAAGGACGGGCGTATATTGCCCTTCGAGGTCGGGCCCATCGTACGCCTGAAGATAACGAGCCTAGTCGGGGGAGAATTCGGTTCGGGAGGCAAGGTTAGGGTTTCACTGCCCAAGTCGGGTGGTGCAGATGATCTGCCAGCCTCGGTAGCCGAGCCAATGGACTTAGAATGGAGTGTTCCAGAATACAGCTCTACCATTTACAGGCTGTGGGCTAGGGCATTCAACATGCTTATCGACGTAGCCGCGGCGTGGAGGAATGTCGAGTTCGCACTAGGCCTCGTAAAGAGTGGAAGCATCGAGACAAGCAGGCCATGGAAGGCTCCAGAGCGTGTAACCAGAGGTATCGGAAGCCTGGAAGCCCCAAGGGGTACTGTGAGGCACTGGATGGTGCAGAAGAGTGGAAGGATACTGAACTTGCAGATACAGGCTCCAACCACGAGCAACGTAAGTCCGAGCGACGAGTATGGTATGAGCCCATTCGAGCTGGCAGCCAACAACACCACCGTAACAGAGGAGACGCCTCCAGAGGAATGGGTGGGGTTAGACTTCGTGAGGGCCATCAGGAGCTTCGACCCATGCCTCGCATGCGCAGTCCACGCCACAGTTACGAGTAAAGGATCGAAGGTGAAGCTGATCAAGAGGCTGCTAACGCCAGCCTGCACCGTCTAGGGTGGCTGGCAATGCTACCTTTCACACTACAATTCAATCCTTACCCATTTGACCTCTACAGCCTAGCCATCTACATCATATTCCCATTATCAATAATCATATTCATTGTGGGTTTCGCGTATAGGATAACAAGGCTAATACTTGCCTTGAGGAGGAAGAAGTGGGTAGCCTACAGGGCCCCAGTAGGTATCACAACACTGATACTAGGCCTTGTTAACGTCTACATCTACCCGCCACTATTCGCGGCTTTCAGGAATAAGAAAGACCTAGTCCTTGGACTCATGGCAGTCCACATGGTGGGCTTACTCCCACTCATCTTCCTCCTAGGCCAGCATGTAGCCTTCTACGCCTACTTCATACCAATATACTCCCTACTCTGGCCATTGGCAATCCCAATAAGCGCCGCTACCGGAAGCTTACCCCTATTCCAGCAGTTCGAGCCTGCTATTGCAACCCAGCCCTTCCACTCGTCAATATGGGGACCGTTAACAGTAGTTCTCAACGGCGACGTCCTAACGATAATCTCACTAGTAGCGGTTGGCTTCAAGCTCGGAGAAAGACTCTACATGATGGTTAAAGAGGGACATAGGCCCAGCGACGTGATACTATACATCCACCTAACACTTATACTCATAACTGGAGCCCTCGCCGCGCACCACGAATCGCTACCCTTCCTCACAGGAGCCAGCGCTTATAGATCAGTTCTCGGCCTGCACATGATACTGGCCGGATTATTCCTAGCACTTGTCCCCTTCACCAAGTACTGGCATTTCGTCTTCGGCATGTTCTTCGGCAAGATCGTCGAGTGGATAGATAGAACCGTGATGAGGGGTGCCGCCCTAGAGGGAGGCCGACTAGTACCTCCGAGGAGGAAGGTGAGGAGAAGGTGACTAGGAGGGTAACCCTACCCACAAGCATTGTGAAGCCCCGGGGAGAGGAGGCTCGAAGAGAATTACTGGCCGAGGAGACACGGAAGGTTATCGAGGAATACCTTGGCCTCCCAGAAATGCACTTCCTCGAGGCATGCGTAGATTGTGGAGCATGTGCACCATCCTGCCCCTTCTACAAGGCGGTGGACAAGCGGTACTCGCCTGTTGGAATGGCTAATGAGATGAGGAAACTATACAAGAAGACATCCACGATAACAGGAAAACTACTAGGCAGGCTGGTGGGGGCTAGGCTGCCAGAGACTGAGGAGGAGATTGAAGAGATCTTCGACCTAGCATATCACTGCAGCAACTGCGGAGCCTGCTATTACACGTGTCCACACGGTATAGATTCAGGAACCATCATAGCCATGCTACGATCAGTACTCTTCAGACACGGCCTTGCACCATCGATTATCAACTTGCTAGCCAGGCTAGAGCTTAGGGTAATTGAGTCTCCTTGGAGGAGCCTCCAATACGAGTGGGATAGAGTGATAGAGGAGCTGAAGAGAGACCACAATGTGGCAAAGGAGGGAGAGGGCCGCTACCTCATACTACTAGACATATACAATGTCTTCGTAAACAAGGAGAATATCGACGCCTACCTCGAAGTCCTGGATGCTGCTAACATCAAATACTCGTTCCCAGACAGGCCCCTCGGCGTGAGACCACCGCTACCCCTCACAGTCGGCCACTACGAGACAGCCCGGAGAGTCGCAAACTTCATCTACAACTATACAATCAGCAAGGGCTACGGCAACCTCCTAATACTAGACGGCGGCTACCCCTACAACGATCTGAAATTCGCCTACACCTACTATAGGGCATCAAAGCCCCGGGAACTCGACATCATACACGTCGCCCAACTAATATACGAATCCTACCTCTACGAGGGACTACCAGCCTTCACACAGTGGGGGAAGGCGACCTACATACCAAGCTGCAACATAGACACGAGAGGCGGTATAGGAGCAGCATCAAAACTGGTGGAGATAACCGCTAGGCCCTACGAGAAACACCTAATGTGGCCATACGCCGGAGTAGGATGGATGAGCCTCCTCTGCCCCTACGTTAGAGAGAAACTATCCATCTACCTAGGCGTAGACCTCGTATTAGAGGAGGAGAGCGTGGAGGAGAAGTTGATTAGCGACATGAGGAAGGTGGCAAGACACCTAGCAGAGGAGGCCTACAAGACCTCGACAGGATACCATGTCTTCGGTTGCATAGACGACATAATAGTGATGAGAGCCGCTAGGGTGGAAAACGTTAACCCAGTACACCTGGCCCAATGGCTCAAACAGCACCTCCTAAAATAACCCTTGATGGTGAAGATTTTTGCATAACGATGAAACAATACTCCAAGTAATCCTCTCCGCCTCGTTGCAAGTTCTAGAGACGGCGGCAGAGCATGGGGTCCCTGTATATGCTAGAAGACTCGCCAAGTCATCCCTAATAGTTGAGGGACCCCTAGGCAAAGCCGTTGCGAAACCAGCCCTGCTAAAACCCGTGGGAGACAGGGCTACGCCTAGTTTTGGACTAATGGATGTAAAAACAAGGGAGACAATCCCATTAGGCCTACTCGACGGAGACAGGCAAAAAGTCGAGGAGACATGGCTGGTAAATGTGCCAACCCTCATGAGTATCCTAGGCATCTTACCATGGCAGAGGGCAGATGTTTGGAGGTATAGGCTCGAAAACCAGGACAGGCTCACATTACTCGTTGAAGACAATT
>JAADGB010000064.1 GCA_013152575.1 Thermoproteota archaeon
CTTGTCTGGACGTCTGCGAATCTCTTCTCGGGTAGGCGGACCGGTATGTCCCTCCACACTTCGCCCTCCACTAGTGGAGCCGTTATGCCCAAGCTTGAGAGCATCTTGGAGACTTGGAGCGTATTGTAAAGTATGGTTTCGGCTATCCTCCTTAGCCCATGGCCTCCCATATAGGCTAGGTATGCAGCCGCTACAATCGCCATGAAGGCCTGATTGGTTGTAATATTGCTGGTGGCCTTCGCGCGCCTGATATGTTGTTCTCTGGTTTGGAGTATGAGTGCAAAAGCCCTATTTCCATCCTTATCCTCGGTTAGGCCTACCAGTCGGCCGGGCATTTGTCGGACAAGTTTACCCTTCCATCTCACTGCGTAAATCCCCAGCGAGGGACCCCCATAGTTTAATCCCAGACCCAATGGTTGCCCATCTCCCACTGCAATGTCTGCTCCGAGCTCTCCTGGGGGCTTGTATAGTGCTATTGCTATCGGATCTATCCCCATGATGAACAATGCGCCACGCTTATGGGCGATTTCACCCACTAGTTCAGCGTGCTCGTCTATTACGCCTAGGTAGCTGGGATATTCGAGGTAGACGGCTGCTACGTCGTCAGTAAGCTTCTCCTGGAGGTCGTCTAGATTCAAGTATCCTGTCTCGCTATCCACGCCTACCTTGACGAGGGACCCGTGGGGCTTGACGTAGAGGCTTGCAACCCTATAATACTGGGGGGTCATAGTCTCGGGGACAAGTATCTTCCGCTTCCCCTTACCCAGCCTCAGGGCCTGAAGGAACGCTTCTCCTGTGGCGCTGGCTCCATCATACATGCTCGCGTTAACAACCTCCATGTCGAGGAGTTCGGCCATGAGGCTCTGATACTCGAATAGTGCCTGTAGGAGGCCCTGGCTTATCTCCGCCTGGTAGGGGGTATAGGCTGTTAGGAACTCTCCCCTAAGTACGGCCTCCCAAACCGCCTTTGGCACATAGTGGGGCCAGGCTCCACCTCCTGCGAAGGGTGGTGGATCGTTGAACACCTGTATATTCTTGAGGTGTGACTCCATTATCCTCGATACTTCGAGTTCAGTTAGTGGCCTCCCTCTTCCGATCTCGAGAGAGTCCCAGTCCGTCTTCAGCCTCGCATCCTTAGGTATGTCCTTGTAGAGGTCGACTATGCTTGTTAGACCCATCTTCTCCAGGATCTTCTTGATATCCTCTCTTCTACCGAGTAGGGGGGACCAGTAGGCGTATGCCAATTCCCTTGCACCCTTCTAATCGTTTAGTCTAGCGGGGCTAGCCCCATGGGAGGGGGTATAGGGGCTGGGCTGTGGCGAATTCTTGTGGTGCTATAACCACCTTTACGGGTTGCCCGCCCCTCTCTACCCATTGGATTACGAGGGGCTGGTGGCCTATCTGCAGGCCGTGGAGCTCTGGGGTCGAGTCGAACTTTATCACTCCGAAGAGTGTTAGTAGGTTTGCGTTGTCGAGTGCTTGCATGACCTTCTCAGTGTTTGTTGATGAGGCGTTCTCGACGCCGTACTGGATTACTAGGCCGGACGCGAAGCCTATTGCTGTTACTGATGTTGGCGCCTCCTTGTACTTGTTATTGTACATGACTACGAATTCTGTAAGGCTTGGACCATACCATGTGAGGTTTAGTTGCTGTGCTCCGAATGGTGAGTAGGTTGCGTAGACCTCCCATTCGCTTACTCCCATTACTCCTATCGCTATGTTTCCTAGTTCGGTGAACTGGTCTCTTAGCGGCGCGTCTAGTAGGGCTAGTACCTTTGGCCTTACTCCTTTGTCGTAGAGGGCCTTCACTAGGGCCATGGTCTCCTGTATTCCGCCTCCTCCGACTATAATGTCTGGGGATTTCTGCGCCACGGCTATCGCGATACTGTCGAATTTGGTCTGGCCAGGCTTGTAGTAGTATTCGAAGACTATCTGGTATCCGTTCTGGGTTGCCCATAGTTTGACTCCGCTTGCCATTACCCTCGTGGCTGGGGTATCTATGAATATGATTGCTATCTTCGTCGAGTTGGGGTCTAGGCTCTTCGATATGTCTAGTACCTGTGTGAAGAATTTGCTTCCCGGTGTCACTATCTGGTAGGAGTACTTGAGGGCGTGTCTGAATAGTGACTCTTCTGGTGTTGTGACTATTATGATCTTGCCGTATTGTTCAGCTACCTGTATCGCTGCCCTTGCTAGTGGATCGACTGGCGGTGTTATCAGGAAGTCTACCTTGTCGCTCGTTATGAGCTTTTCATAGAGTGTTGTTACCTGTTGTGGGTCTCCCTTGTCGTCATAGTAGACTATCTTGACACCATAGGTTTGACCATTTATCTTTATCCCAGTCTGGTTAGCCCACTCTCCCCATACCTTGACTCCTTCGAGGAACTCCGAGCCTATCTCCGAATAATTGCCTGTGAGTGGTACGGTGAATCCTACCTTAATGTATCCCTGTAGTTTGGCCTTTTCTCCCCCAGGCTGTGAGAGGAATAGGAAGTATCCAGCAATCCCTACCACTATTATTAGGACGAGTATAATGGCGATGACCTCAGTACCTATACCCCTTCGATAGCCACCGGTAATCCTCAATTTAGAGAACCACCAGTATAGTCTGATATGGCCTTGTTTATAATAAATTCAAACACTATTCGGGCCCGCCGCCAGTGTTCCGCGGCCTCGATACTATAACCTCGCCACGTATCCCAGCTTCCCTCATTATCATTTCAAGCGTCTTCCTATCGCTCTCAGCCGAGTCTACTGTCGTGATAGTGTAGAGGGTGGGACCCCAGCTAGACTGGGCTAGGATTATACCATCCCGAGAAGCCTCATCAACTATCCTCGCCACGTCACTCCTATACACCCCACCCTGTACCGAGGAGAAGTATAGGCCCGTGGCGGTCTGCATACTCCTCAATCCATCTAGTACTAGGTCAAGGTCCCTCCTAACCATGCCCATCACGAGATGGTGGAAGCCTAGGGCCATCAACTGCTTCACACTCTGCGGAGCAGGCTTAGGAGAGTCCAGATGGCGTCCCTCCTCTTTCTCATTTAACCCTCTAGCAACGTCCGGTATTACAATGATGAACCTCCAATCGCTAGGTATGGGTAGCCTCAGGACTGAATAGTCACTTGGCAGGGGTAGTCCAACGCCCGAGACGAATCCTCCATATACGTATAGGAGGGTCCCTACTGTAGAGCCCTTCGTTCTTCCTAGTAGTTTGAACCCAGCCTCCAGCAGGTCTCCCTCCGTTATGCCCTCTCCTCGGAGTAGTTTGATCCCATGGTATACGGCTAGCATCACCTGCGTTGTTGAACCCAGACCACTATGACGTCTAGGAACCTCCTCTAACCGTACGCAGCCAGTGAATCCCACCTTCTCAATGACGTGTACAACGGGGTCTCTGAAGTCTGAGGGACCCTCATAGATCGCTTCTCCACATTCCTTAACCCTAACCTTGATGATAGGCTTATCGACATAGAAGCCTGCCCCCGCGTACTCTATCCTGTGTATCTTGTCTCCGATAATGTGGAAGCCAGCGTGGAGTCGGCTTCCCGCCTTTACGATTACCTCCACCCTCTTAACCCCGCACTATTCTACTGTATTGTGTGAGGATTAGAGCCTTGACCGCTGGAGAGCAGTGTAGGGATTGGGAGTGGCGGGCTGCGGAGTTGCTAGTGGAGTCTGGAGTCGTTCTTCGAGGAAGGTTCAAGCTGAGTAGTGGTAAGACGAGTGACATCTATATTGATGCCAGGAGGCTTCTCGGCATACCAAAGTACTTCCATGCCATAATATCATTGCTTAAGGAAACCTTTCTATCCAACGTTGACGTCGACGCCATAATAGGTGTTGCAACTGGAGGGATCGCGTGGGCCGCCGCTCTCGGTTTCATCATGGAAATGCCTATTGGGTATGTGAGGCCCAAGGCTAAGGAACATGGCCTAGGGAGAGTTGTGGAGGGCGTGGAGCCTCCAGCCAGGGTCTTGCTGGTAGATGATGTCGCGACTACTGGTGGGAGTCTGGCATCAGCTGTTGAGGCTTTGAGGCGTGAAGGGTTCACTGTGGATTCGGCTATGGTGATTGTTGACCGGGAGGAGGGTGCTGGGAATAGGCTTGAGGCGATAGGTGTCAGGCTTAGATCTCTAACTAGACTCTCCTGTATTAGGAGTTTCCTCTCCGGCCAGTCTCCTTAACACTACTATGTATCCTGTATGGCCTATCATTCTAGGCGACGGCCGGACTGCTCCAGGAACCATTTCGATCTCCCTCTTCATTATCTCAAATGCCTCTTCTACTACGAATAGTCCTCCTTCTTCGACCCGGGTCGCGAGCTTATCAAGCTGATTCATAGTTGGTATGAACACGACTAGAGGCGCGCCAGGCTTCAGGGCCTCGTATGCTGCCTGCAATGCATCCCACGGGTCGGGTAGATCTAGGAACCCGGCGTCTAGTCCTGTCACTCCTACTCCTTGTTTAACGTCTCCAAGTCTCAATGAAACGCACTGAGAGACGCCTGCTAGTTCAATGTTGTGTCTTG
>JAADGB010000065.1 GCA_013152575.1 Thermoproteota archaeon
GCACTTGGTCATCATCGAACAGATATGGTTACATTATCGACGGATACAGCACTCTAAAACCAGTAGTTTCAACGGCGCACCTACCATATATAATAGAAATGTACTATAATAATAGTAAGAAATACTTCATAATCGGCGGTGACTACAAAGACGGTATTCCATTGGATAGACTCTCATTCCAAAATGTAAGCCAATACTATATCCTATACGAGTTCGGAGCCTCAAAAATTGACCTAGGAGCCCTTTCTGTGGACATGGGATGTACATCTAGTGCGTCGAAGAACACCAACGCTTTGGATTCAATGGCCATTAATTCAACGATGGCATGTTCTTCAAGCCAATTACCTATAAATTCTCAAAGATTATACTTAATTATATTGATTAAATATGGTACACATGGAGATGTACCGCGTGGAGTTGTATATAGGCTCTTATGGAATAGTTAATTATGATATATTCTTTTGATATTAAATAACCAGAAAAATCCCGGGATATCCTGGGGAAACGTATCAAATCGGAGGGTTCATCCTTAAATAGAGTCTGAAAGGAGCGATTAATAACAGCGGCCCAAGCCCAGCTTGGGCTATACGTGTCTAAAGTGAAAAGGGTGAATGAATAGATGAACTGGAAGACGCTGTTCGCGGTCTCGCTCGCGATACTAATGGTCATACCAGTAATCCCAGTAGCGATACCAGCGGCAGCAGCAACAGGAGGAGTCGTAGTACCACCAGTAGTAGTAGGCCCTGGAGCACCAGTGGCCTTCTACGTAAACCTAACGTATCTAAGAAACACGCTAGGATGGATCGGAAGCCAAGTAGAGCTATACTGGAGCGACAACGGATTCGCAACACTAACCTCTGGAGTAAACATACCAGTCCAGCTAATCGAGAACGGAGTTCCAACCACGGCAATCTACACTGCTGACGTAGACTACGTAGCAGGTACAATACTAGCACCCTCGGGTACTGACCTAGCAACGCTCCTACACAACGCAAGCTCAGGTTACATTTACCTAAAGGTATCAGACGGTAACAACATTGCAGTCTCCGCAAGGATCCTAATAGTAGCCGACACCAAGCAGTATCTAACCGTCAACGCTGAGAAGCTAGCCTACGCATATGGCCCACTAGGCACTACCAACTACTTTGAGTTCAGCGCGAACCTAACCGAGCTAAACTCAATACTAAAGCCAGAGGGCAACCAGATCTGGTTCAACGAGACCACAATGAACTACACAGTAAATATACTAATGATATCCCCATCCGGGTTCACCTACGTAGCTGCATCAGCTAACGTATCAAACAACACAGTAACCGCAGGACCCTTCAGCGATGTATTCACACTATCCTGGTTCAATGCCACCACCAACGGTACAACTGGTGAGACTGTTGTATTCTTCAACGGTACACTCAAGGACTTCCCACTAAGCCAGTCAATGGGCACTGGCGCAGACAGCTTCAAGGGCATCACTGACATACACTATGTACCATTCTCGCTATCATTCCAGGTACTAGGCAACCAGACTATACTCCTAAACGGTCCAACCAGGGTGATTGACAACAACGTCGTCAGCAGCGGAAGCGTAACCACCTACATGCTACCAGACATGAGGGTAACCCTAGGCTACCCAGACACCATCGACATCTACCCAAGCGTAGAATACTTAGGCTTCACAGACAACGCGAGTGCAAACACCCCAACCGGCCAGGTCAACCCCAACGACCAGATAACCCTAGCACTACACAACTACCCAGCCAACAGCAACATAGTATTAGTAAGGATCTTCAGGTATGACATGGCAACCGACAGCTTCTCAAGCTTCGACCTAGTCAACCTAACCGGCGTATTCACAACAGCAGCTGACGGATCAGCAACGATAACCTTCAGGCTACCAGAAGATCCATACGGAGGACTAAGATATGCATTCGTAGTATGCGTCAGCGACGCATACGGAGTAATGAGAGGTATGCCAACAACCAACACGACAGGCCACAGCGTACTACTACTACCAATAGCCCCATACGTTGAGGCATTCGCCGCAACTGACGACGGTACCTTCAGGCTAACCCTAGCTGGACCAACAGCTCCAGGAGACTACATACTAGTCAAGGGCCACGGATTCCTACAGGAGTCAATCAACCTAACAGCCAACCTAGCATCCAACCTAGCCAGCGTGCTCTTCGACGTTGAGGAGCTAGCCTCCTACGGCCTAGTAGGAGGAATACAGGTATTCAGCAACGGTACCTTCATAGCAGTAGCTAAGATACCCAGCACTGCCTGGACAAACGAGAGCTTCAAGATAGTAGCAAACGGTGCAACCGCAACTGACACCGGATTCCACGTAGGCAACTTCACCTACGATCTAGGCAACAACATCGACGGAGTACAGAAGGTATACGTCAACCCAACCCCAGTAGTAGTCAACGCAACCTACGCATACATCGCACTAGGTCTCAGCCCAGCATACCCATACCCAGCAACCTGGGAGGACGAGATGTACAGAGAGTTCACCGTTGAGGCAATCGGCCTCGACCCAGTAAGCTTCAGCATGGTAACAGTCAACCTAACCAACGGAGTAGTAAGCACAACCCTGGCAGTCAACCAGACACCAGTCAACGGATACCTACTATTCGAGAACGTACCAGTACCAGTAGTACCATACGGTGACTACTCAATCAAGGTATTCAACGTAACAACCCCGACCATCTACGAGATGTCAGCATTCCCACAGGTAAACGTCACACCAACAGCAGCCCTACAAGACCCACTAACCGGTGACTGGATGAAGACAGTCACCCTAATCGGCGTAACAGACGTCAACGTAACCGGCTACGGATGGCCAGCAAGCGTGCCAATGGAGTGGGACATCAACGAGCTAGCAATGCTAGGCTACGTCAACTTCTCAATCAAGACACTCGACAAGTCAGCCCAGGCATACACCAACGCCAGCGGATACTTCCTAGGCCTACTAGAGGTAAGCCTATACATCAGCACACCAGGCATGTACCACCTAACGATACACCCAACCGGTAGCAGCCTATCAGACGTAGTAGCCCTCAACATAGGCGTAGCACCATCACTAGTAGCAATCGTAGACACTGGCAAGACCAAGGTAACCGGCGACTACGTAGACGTATGGGTACTAGTCAAGTTCAGCAACGAGGAGCTAGCAACACCTGACAAGGTCAGCGAGGTAAGAGTATTCGTCTACGCATACACCGACGCAGGCATGATCAGCGTCAACAGCCCAGCAGGCGAGCTAGCAACCTACACCGGAATACCAGGACTATGGCACTACACCTTCTACCTGAACCCGTCACTCAAGGGCGAGGACCTAGCAATATTCGTCACCGCTAAGGGCCAGTACCTACCATACCTACCAGTACAGGAGGCCCACGACCTAGCAGCACTAACAGTATCAGGCGAGCTAGTCAACATGCTAGACGACCTAGGCAGCAAGCTAGCAAGCATCAACGACACCGTCACTTCAATCAGCAGCACAGTAAGTGACATCTCCGGCAAGCTAGACGATGTAACCAGCACGCTAGGCACCATCAAGAACGACGTCAGAGACCTATCAACAGCAGTCAACGGCGTGCAGACCACGCTAGGCACCATCAGCACCGACCTAGGCAACCTACAGAACTCAGTCAACGACCTATCCGGCAAGGTAGACTCAGCCAAGGGCGAGATACTCAATGCAATCAGCAAGCTAGGCGCTGACACCAAGGACGGCATCAGCCAGGTAGGCAGCGGAGTCAAGAACTTCGGCATCGCCAGCGTAGTACTGCTAATCATACTACTAGCACTAGTCGGCTACGGCTTCTTCGCAAGGAAGGGTTAACCAAACCCATAATATTTCCCAAATAATTTTTTATATTTCCTTACTTGTTACTTATACTTCTAGATAAATCAAATAAACACCTATTGACCATTTATAAATCTGATAAGCGCCACTAAAGTCACGGCTACCAAACGGGGCCGAAATAATTGGTCGTCAGCGTAGAAATATCAGGAGTACTAGAAGAAAAACTAAGAAGGCTAGTAGAGCTGGGAATATACGCTAGCGTATCAGAGGCGGTAAGAGACGCAGTAAGGAATATGCTAGCATCTCTGGACCTGAAAAGAATAGCCGCAAACCTCTACTTAACAAGGGGATCATCGCTACACTACGCGTGCCACTTTGCCGAAACACCATGCACTGCATTTATAGACTACCTACTGATAAACGGTTACACGCCGGGCCTGGGCTATCTTGAAACACCACCCGAAATCAGCGAAAATGAAACATACATACTTGATCCTAGCTCAGCCTATGTAATCTACTCATCTACATTGTCAAGAGTAATAGACCAACTTGTAAACCTTGAGGTAAGGATCCCCAATATCCTCTGGAACTACTATTCACTCCTGCGAGCCAGAGCAATGAGGATCAATTCTAAACTAACCAGGACGCTACCGATTATTGAAATTCCCGAGAAGAAACCC
>JAADGB010000066.1 GCA_013152575.1 Thermoproteota archaeon
TACTCATAATCTCAGGACCGTTGATTGTTATGAAGTAGGCTCCGATCTCGTTGGCTAGCGCTTTGGCGAGTAGAGTCTTACCCGTACCTGGTGGACCGTAGAGTAGGATTCCTTTCGGCGGCTCGATACCTAAGTGTTTGAATAGTTCTGGATACTTCATTGGGAGTTCTACTATCTCTCTGATCCTTTCTTTCGCTTCTTCCAGATCGCCTATGTCCTCCCATGTTACGCGTGGTACTCCTTTGGCTCTTGAGATCTCCTCCTCTCTGGCTGGCTTCTCCCGTATTGTTATCTGGGTCTTCTCCGTTACATAGACCATCTGGGCTGGTTGTGTCGATACTACTGCTAGTGGTATCCCTTCCCATAATGGTATGACTATTATCTCGCCTCTTGCTATTGGTTTCCTCATGAGGAATTCTTTTACATATGCTTCGAAGTCGGGGCCGAATCGTAAGGGTTCTAGTGGTGCTAGCACTATTTTCTGGGCTGGTTCGACCTTCTCTGCCTTGTATACTGTGACTGTGTCGCCTACTCCCACGCCTAGGGCTTGTCTTAGGTAGCCGTCTATCCTGATTATCTCTCTACCTTCATCTTCTGGTCGAAGCGGCCAAACAGAGGCAACTACGTCGCGTTCCTTACCGCTTATCCTGATGTAGTCGCCTGTCTCTACACCTAGTTTCCTCATCGTGGATCTGTCTATCCTAGCTATCTTCCTACCTACATCCCTATGGTATGCCTCTCTTACTTTCAATATGATACCATCTGAGTTCATCGTTGACACCCTGTCGTTAGTGTAAATCAGGAATACATAAATGTTTGGAGTATATGGACGGGCTCAGTCCCGCGCGGTCCCTTCATGGAGACTAGGCAACTATTCAGCCCTGCTATGCCACGTCACCGCCCGTCCACGGGTATCATATATTATATTCTGGTTGGAGGGGTTTTAGCGTTGGTGTACGATGTTGGAGAAAGTACGGCTGGGTATAGTAGTGTCGGAATTCAACTATGACGTAACAAGGCTCATGCTAGAGAAAGCAATAAGCCATGCCAAATTCCTAGGTGCTGAGGTGACTGTTGTATTCAAGGTTCCAGGCACCTATGACCTACCGTATGGAGTAAAATCAGTGATATCCCTAGACCATGTGGACGCGGTGGTTGCCCTCGGAGCTGTTATAGAAGGTGAGACCGAGCACGACGAAGTAGTAGCACACCAGGCCGCAAGGAAGCTCCTAGACTTGGGAATTGAGCATGGTAAGCCTGTTACTCTCGGCGTAATAGGTCCTGGTGCTAGTAGGATGCAGGCTTTGGAGAGAGCGGAGGAATACGCTAGGAGAGCAGTGGAGGCAGCAGTCAAGCTAGTTAGAAGAGCGAAGAGCCTGGAGAAGAGCGAGTATAGAGGAGAATTAATGGATATTGAGTGATTAGCCAGAATGGGTCTGGTGGAAGAGTATTGCCGAAGACCAGGATGGCGCTACTGGAACTAGTTGGATATAGGGAGTGGACGGAGTCAATAGGCGATGATAGGGAATGGAAACTACAGATAACACAGGCTCAGATATACGAGAAGCTACAAGAGGCGGCGGCGGAGTTTAATGGATTCATCATGCCGATGAGATATGATTACATGATACTTATCGCGTCTAATGTGGGAGAGGAGGAACTCTTCAATATCTATAAGATTGCCAAGGAGATCTCCCCGGTACCAGTAAGGCTAGCATCTGCTTGTGGCAAAACACCTGTTGACGCGGTGGAAGAGGCTTGGAGATACGTTAGGAGTGGAACCGACTTCAAGTATGTTGGATGCAATGATCAAGAAGGGGTTGTAGCAGGGCACTTTGACATAAATGGCATAACGGCAATGACGAGAAAACTAGGTGTCCTAACGACGTACAGTACCATGCTTCATGTCATATCAGAAATCGAAACTAGGGCTCACTATCGTGGAGCAATCGCCCAATATCTTGGCGGCGATAATATCCTGGTCGTTCTTCCTCATGAGAACTACGAGGAGATAATTCAGGAACTCATAGCAGTACATGATCTAAAAGTGGGGGTAGGCGTAGCCAGTAGTGCTCGGAGAGCGCTTGCACAAGCTGCAGAAGCATTACACGAGATTAGGATTGGCAAGGTAAGAGGAAGGGTTAACGTAAAGATCCAGGAGTAATAGTTACACATAAGCCTCCCGTTGTCCTAATCTATAATGGGGGAAGCTGTTGGAAAATGAAGAAAAGAAAGTGATAAAACTCGAGCTATCACGATCTCAATATCTAGCATTAGAGGCACTAGCGAAGAAACAGGGATATCCTCTTGTGAGCGACTTTCTGAGGGCGCTAATAGCTGAAATAACCTCGGCGGGAGAGGCGAGGATGGAGATTCCATCCACGGATCTTCGTGATGTACTCGAGTCGATAACCAAGCGTCTGGAGAGGAGGATAGAGGACTTGCTCAATCCCTTCACCGGGAAGATTGACGACATAAACAGGAAGATCGGGGAGCTTATAGAACTCGTCGAGTCGCTCCAAGTTCGAGCAGAGCAAAGTGGTGCGGAGAGGGTGGAGAGGCAGAGAGCGAGAATGGAAAGGGCAGAGAGGCCTCAGCGGGTCAAAAAGGCTTCCGCTATTGAGAGGCTCCGAGAGCAAAAAGTAGTATTCTATAGCGATGTCGCATGGATGAAGGCGCCTGAAAAACTCTTTCAGAAGCTGGAAAGAGAGGGTGCTATCGTGTTCCAATCCGCTGGAGAGATGGTTGGTGTGGATCCTGAGTACTGGCAGGAGTTTGTTAAATTCCTTAGCGAGATAAGTATCAGTGATCCAGAAGAGGTCGGAACTCTTCTCTCAGCCAGATTAGGTGAACAAGCAAGGAAGCTGTTCATCGTATTATTACGTGGAGGTATGGCCTATTTCGATAGAGACCTTGGCTCATGGATAATACGTGTTCAGGGAAGAGGTCAAAGGGGGCCTACATCGGGGTAACCTTGCCTTAAACCTTGACCTGCCTTGTCAACCAGTGCTTGGGGTCCCTCCTTTACGAGTATAGCCAGGTTCTTAGCATGTTTCTCTACCCTGTCGATTGCTATCTCCTTGAGCTTCTCCGGGTCATCGGGAGCTTCATCCTCATGTACAGTCACATCAATAACTATCTTACCCGTTAGTAACTCGACGAATATCAAGCCCACGCTCGCAGCCAGATAGGATAACTTGTCCGCCTCTCTACGTCCAATCCATCCTAGTGTTATGACTCCTTCACAACCTGAGTCCAAGAGCCTCTTAGCTTCACCTGGGAGGTCCTTTACGCCTGGGACAGTGTGTCTAACAATTCTATAGCCGGGAAGGTGTCTTTCTAGGACTTCTACCGCTATTTTACCCATGTTAACTCTAGCGAAGGTTGTATCAACGACTCCAACACACTTCTTCATTCCTGCACGCCTCGATTATCATTCTACCCTCGATAATAGGCCATCCCATTCTTTCAGCTAGCTGTCTCGCCTTATCAATGCTTAGACTTACGCCATAATCCAGCATCTCCGCGAAGACAACGCTTGGTTTTAGCCCAGCAATTAATGCGAGCGCCACGCTCAGCTCCGTGTGCCCTTTCCTCTCCCTCAAGCTCCTAGCGGCTAATACTGGTACATGGCCTGGGGCTTGGAACTCTGATATGAACTTCAGCCTAGCCGCCTGGGGACCTTTGGAGTAATATGTTTCGATCACTTCGTCTAATGCCTTGATGGTCTTCGACCTATCTACATCAGATATGCCCGTTTTTACAGATACATGGTTAACCCATACCGTGAAGGCGGGCCTATCACCATAACCTAGTCTTTTCTCTGTGAGAGGCTTGAGGGCATCATACATTGAGATGAGGGTGTCTCCCCAGGTGAGGCCGAGGTCAGATGCAATCCTCCAATCGGTTGCATAGCATATCAGGCCTCCTGCCCTGGTTCTGAGCATGTGTATCTTGTCGTGATCTATCTGCGACGCGTGAAATACCATGTCAACCTCGCTTTCCCTATCACTGCTATCAAATATTAGTACAGGCGTCCCACTCCTAAGTGCCTCTACCGCCTTTTCTACCTGGTCCATATTCCTTCACCGCTGCTAGTGCTGTAAGGGCCAGCAACGCTATTGCTCCCGCTATTTCGACTGGGGAGAGGTCTACACCAGGCATTTTATTACTGTGTACATCGCCTTCTCTTTCATTTAACTCGTCAGGAATATATACGCTGGATCCACTGGTCTGGTTATTAGTCGTTGTCGTCGAAGTCATATTGATGTTAACCTTATACCTCGATATAGTAATGTGGCCAGCTATTCCAGTATCAATGATTAGGGACTCATTAAAGCCTAAGCGTAATGGTGATAGCCCCTCTGTGGAGACATAGACTATACACATGTCCCCTTCTTCCTCACCGGATACTGCTAGGTCAAATGACACGCCCCGTTTAATGATAGTTAGATACATTGGGCAGGAACTCTCATTCA
>JAADGB010000067.1 GCA_013152575.1 Thermoproteota archaeon
TTTTGTCAGCTAGTTAGTAAATGATTGGATAACCATCGCCTCTTGGATCTGTTGCCACTATTCTTGTCTCTCCATCGATCATAACAGCATTTCCTACCCCCGTTCTTCCGTATTGGATCTCGTATCCCCACGGTAGTCTCGAGAGATCTACTCCCTTGCCGGCTATTATGTTGCATGTCCATGGGGTCCATAGGAGTCTTGGTGCAGATATTGCTTCGCCTATCGTGTAGCCGTGATCTATTATGCTAGTTGTGAACAGTGCGTGTTGTTGTGGCCTATAGTGTCCTCCTGAGGCGCCTATCGCGAATATCTTATCCTCTGATTCAGCTATTATTGCCGAGAGCGTATGTAGTGGTTTCTTCCTCGGGCCAACGGTGTTCGGCTTGCCGGGTTCAAGTGTGAAGCCGTTCGCTCTACCGTGGAGTGTTATCTGGTACGTTGGCTCGGTTAGCGCTGAGCCGAATGGGTAGAAGAGGCTTTGTATACCTGATACCATGTAGCCCTCCGAGTCTACTATTGCATAGTATGTTGTGTCTCCGTGTCCTTCGCCCTTATTCATTTCGAGGCATCTTGGGGGTCCTTGTCTGGCCATGTTGCGGAGCATCTCTATGTAATTGTCAGAGAGTAGTTCTTCCACCGTGATATTCATGTACCTAGGATCTCCGACCTCAACATCCCTAACTCTGTAGGCGGGAGGAGCTGCTGAGAGAATATAGTAGAACCTATCGACAGGGTCCCTCGGGAGCTTCCACTGCTCAAGTATCTTTAGCATGTGTATGGTTGTTATACCCTGTGTGCTCGGAGGCATCTCCCAGATCTTCCACCCCCTATACTCAGCATGGATTGAAGAAGCCCATTCAGCCTGGTAATCCCTTAAGTCCTCGTATGAGAGTACCCCACCCTTATCCTGCACATACTCCGCCATCCTCTCTGCTGGCTCTCCCTCGTAGAATGACCTAGGATCCTCGGCAATTAGCCTGAGAAGCTTTCCTAATCCCGGGAACCTTACAATATCCCCTGGCTTTTCTGGCATGTTCTTTATGTAGGTGTCCTTCGATCCCGGATCGGATTCGAGCACGGGCCTCGCGGCTTTTATTGCTCTGACTAGTGATGGCGAAGCCGGGAACCCTTTCTCTGCGAGTTCCGCTGCTGGCTCTACTAGCTTTTTCCATTCCAGGGACCCGTACTTCCTCCACATCTTATGTAGTGCATCAACCATGCCTGGTACTGTCATTGCCAAGGGACCCCTGTTGGGGACCCTGCTGTATCCCTTTGAGAGGAGGAGGTCTCTCGTCAGCTTTGATGGTGAGAAGCCTGAGCCGTCTATGTAGTTTATTCTTCCATCTGGTGTTCGTATGAGTGCGAAGTAGTCTCCACCTATTCCTCCAAGGTGTGGTATTGTAACTGCCAGCACTAAGCTGGCGGTAATTGATGCATCGACCGCATTACCCCCACTTGCAAGTATCTTAGATGCTGCGGCTGAGGCTAGTGGCTGCTCTGTTGCAACACCGCTCCCAGCTCTTATGAATGCTTGTCTCACATCATAACGCGTGTCCGCCATTGTTACTCTCCGTGTTGGTCTATGCCTCTCTCATCTATATATTGTAGTATGATATGACGCATTCCTCTATATGACCCCATCTAGATCCAATGTACGATATTTTACGGCTCCTCATTTATTAGACCCATCGAATAATAACATATTATGATAGAGGTGTCTATCCTTGACTGAACCGAGACCTATGACTAAAGACGCCTTGATGTCCGCCTTCGGCGGAGAGTCTATGGCTCACATGCGCTACCTGATATTCGCTGATATTGCGGAGAAAGAAGGATTCCCGAACGTTGCCCGACTCTTCAGGGCTATAGCCTATGCGGAACAGGTCCATGCAAGTAACCATTATCGCAGGCTTAAGGATCTAAAGGAGGATGCTAAGGTTGTTGCAGGCGCCACTTTCGGTCCAGGGAACACGTCCAAGAACCTGGAACTGGCTATTATGGGTGAGGAGTTCGAAGTCGAGGAGATGTACCCGATATACATTGAGATTGCAAAGGCTCAGGGCGATAAGGCTGCGGAGATAAGCTTCCGCTACGCTTTGGAAGCTGAGAAAATCCACGCTGAGCTATTCAAGGAAGCGAAGAAGTATGTTGACGAGGGTAAGGATTGGCCTCTAGACGGTTACATCTGGATCTGCCCTGTATGTGGGCATACATATGTTGGTAAGGAGCCGCCGCCTAAGTGTCCCGTGTGTGGCGTGTTGGGCAAGGACTACGTCAAATTCTAATCATGAATTTTTATCTAATTATAATCAACCTATTTTTAACTTATCCCCCGGTTAGCCAGTGCATATTTCGGTAAAAGAAATATATACGATCTACACGTATAGATACTCATGTTTGGTAGAGGGACAAGCGTGGTCCCAGAATACGCCTCTTATACAGAATCTAGGGTGTATTGTATTGGAGAGTGTAGACTATTCTAGGGATATCTATGATATCCTACGCTTGAGAACCCTTCCCGTAGGCGTAAAGTTCTTAGAGACTGAGCCCGACGAGTCAGGCATACCCGGCTTCCGCCCGCTGAGGGATTTCCGGAGGAGGATGGCGTTCTGCCAGGCGGCTGCGATAGTGAGATACTATGGTATGCCGATCCTCATGGGGCTTGAGGATCTCTCATGTCCTGGGGCTATTGTAGTGTTCGGGTTAGCAGAGGCTCCTGAATACTTTATGGACGGTAGCATTAGTGCAGGCCTTTATGCTCCGGATAAGGAGACGGGCAGTAAGCTTGACCGCAATATTCCAAAGCTACGGGTTGGGAAATACAAGGGGCTCGCAATGTATCCAGCTACTGAGGAGGTTGAAGAACCAGATGTGGTCTTGATCTACCTTACACCTGGCCAGTTAACAAAGCTGGCCGCCGCGATATCATATGCTACTGGAGAACCATTCAGGATAGAAAGTATTGGTAAAGCGGGGAGCTGTGGTGGGGTCGCTAAGGCACACGCCACGGGTAAGCCTGTGGGTATCTTGCCAGGCCTAGGTGATAGAACGCTATCATGGACAATGGATGACGAGATGGCTGTGGCACTACCAATCAGCCTCCTCGGCGATATTGCGAGTGCACTTGAGAAACAGCAACAGCAAGGTGTACTCACCTATCCACCTAGACCTTACCTGTTCTATGAGTTCAAGTTCAAGAACATCCCAGTGATAGGCGTCTACTACGACAAGTTCCTCAAAGAACTACGAGCGAAACAGGAGGGAGGTGAATCAAGGTAATGACAAATGAAGTCACACTCGAGGAATTCATATCCCGGGTAAAGGACAGGGCCTCTCAACTCCTCCTAGAATCGTGGAACTGTGCCTATAGCCCAATAACAGCGTTGTACGAGTACCTAGGCCTTCAGCTCACTGACGAGACTCAGGGTGCAGCCATAGGCTTCGCTGGAGGAGTAAGTGGGAACAGATACATGTGCGGAGGCCTATGGGCTGCTATCCACGCCGTAGGAGCTTATGCCCGGCGTAGGCAGAGGCTTGAGGATAGGATAGCGGAGCCTGGAGAGGGGATGAAGTTCATTGAGGCTAACAATGAGATACACGAACTCGCCTCTAAAGTCTATAAGAGATTCGTTGAAATGTGGGATAGCCCTAACTGCGGTGATCTCAACCCGAGGTTCGACTTGACAAGCGAAGAGCAGCAGAGGAAGTGTAGGGCTATCGTTAGGAAGAGCGTCGAGATCGCTGTTAGAGTTCTAAGTGAGAAGTACGGCGAGAAGGCGCTACTCTCGCCTTTAAAGGGATAATTGTTGATGTGGTGAGCCAGCCATGGAGAAAAAGGGAGTATACGATGTTGTAGTTGTGGGTACTGGTATAGGCGGTGCATCCGCCGCCTTAATCGCCGCATCCCGTGGGTTAAGGGTAGCCATAGTAGAGGGTAGGAAGATCGGTGGAACTTGTGTAAACAGGGGCTGTGTGCCTACGAAATACCTGCTCAGGATCTCTGAAATAGTGAGGGATCTCCGACAGCTGGCTGGTAAGGGTATCTTTTCTGGGGATGTCAAGCCTGATCTCCAGCGTATCATGGCCGAGAAGGTGATGATTACGGAGCAAGTCATATCGTGGTACAAGGATCTGGTTTTTCCGTCCTATGGGATTGATTTGATAGAAGGCTACGCTCACCTAATCAATCCAAGAACAGTAAAAGTAGATGGCTACGGAATTCTCGAGGCTAAGAAGGGTATAGTCCTAGCTACAGGTAGCTCCGAGGTTGTGCCAGATATTCCTGGATTGAAGGAGGCGTTTGAGAAGGGATGTGCCATCACTAGTAATGAAGCGTTATCAATTGAGAATATCCCAGACAGTCTCCTTGTAATTGGCGGGGGACCCATAGGAGTCGAGCTTTCCACCGTGTGGGAGGGGTTCGGGAGTAGGATTACTATCGTTGAGATGAAGGACCGCCTTTT
>JAADGB010000068.1 GCA_013152575.1 Thermoproteota archaeon
GAGGATGTCTGTATCGGGTGTGGATTGTGTGTTAAGGCTTGTCCCTTCGATGCGATATTCATTGTTAACCTCCCCAGCGAATTAGAGGAAGAGGCGGTTCACAGGTATGGGGTTAATGGCTTCAAACTCTATAGGCTGCCTATACCTAAGGATGGAAAGATTATAGGTATAATTGGTAAGAATGGTACGGGTAAGACTACCGCGATAAGAATTCTAGCGGGCGAGCTTAAGCCCAACCTGGGCGATCCTGAGAAGGAGCCTGACTGGGATGAGGTCATTAGGCGGTTCCGTGGAAGCGAGCTTCAAACGTATCTGCAGAAGCTGGCTGATGGTAAGCTTAAGGTGGCGCACAAGATACAGTATGTTGACCTTGTACCCAGATACTTGAAGGGCACCGTGGGGACCCTCCTCGAGAGGGCGGATGAACGGGGGATTGTTAAGGATCTTGCCAGGGAAGTCGGCCTCGACAAGATATGGGATCGTGATATTAGGAAGATTAGTGGTGGAGAGCTTCAGAAGATGCTTATCATCGCCACTTTATCGAAGGATGCAGACGTCTACATATTCGACGAGCCCAGCAGCTACCTAGATGTTAAGGAGAGAATGAGGATGGCTACCCTCATAAGCCAGGAGGTTAAGCCTGGAAAGTTCTTCATGATAATAGAGCACGACCTGGCAGTCCTAGACTATGTAAGCGAGGTAACACACATCCTTTATGGAGAGCCCGGGGCTTATGGCATCGTCTCATCACCCTACGGTACCCGGGTTGGGATAAACAATTTCCTCGAGGGATATCTGCCCGCTGAGAACATCAGGTTGAGGAAGGAGGCTATACGGTTCAGGAAGCTCTCCGAGGCAACTGTTGCGGAGGCCACCTCGGGAGGTAGGCGGTGGAAGTATATTGAGTGGACGGATCTCAGGGTTAAGAGGGGTGACTTCGTCCTCGAGGCAGAGGCTGGAGAGATATGGAGTGGTGAAGTGATAGGGATTGTTGGCCCGAACGGTATAGGTAAGACGACCTTCATAATGACTCTCGCCGGGAAGATAGAGCCAGTCGAAGGCACGATAGTCCTGGGAGGAGACTTCAAGGTAAGCTACAAGCCACAATACATAGGCCCGGAAGTCTTCCCCGAAGGCCTAACCGTAGGAGACCTTCTAAGAGAGGCGAACCAGGAGGCGGTAGTGCCTGGCTCGTGGCTATACCTGGAGCTGGTGCAGAAGCTTAGGCTCAATAAGCTATGGGATAGAGAGGCTAGGAAGCTGAGTGGTGGAGAGATGCAGAAGCTGGCAGTCGCTATAAGCCTGGCTAGAGAAGCAGATATCTACCTGCTAGACGAGCCAAGCGCCTACCTCGACGTTGAGGAGAGACTCGCTGTTGCTAGAGCCATAAGGAGAGTGACAGAGACGCGTGGAGCTGCTGCATTCGTCGTTGAACACGATATCCTAATCATCGATTTCATAAGCGACAAGCTGATCCCAATACTGGGCGAGCCCGGCTATAGGGGTCGTGTACATAAGCCCACAAACCTCTATGATGGGATGAACATATTCCTCAAGGATCTAGGCGTCACGTTCAGGCGCGATCCATCCTCGGGTAGGCCTAGGGCAAACAAGCCGGGTAGCTTCCTCGACAGGATGCAGAAGTCGAAGGGAGAATACTATTACGGGGGAACATGATACAACACATCAATATAATTACGCTAACCTTTAAACTCTCCCAACCCAACCCTTATCACGGTGGTATCCTATGCCTGGAGAAAAGGTTACGATTAGCGTCATTAAAGCCGACATAGGAAGCATTGCCGGACACCATAAAGTCCACCCCGACACCATGCTCGCCGCATCAAGGGTCCTAGCTGAGGCGAAGAAGAAGGGCTTGATCAAGAGTTTCTACGTGACCCACGTTGGTGACGACCTTGAGCTCATAATGACACACTACAAGGGAGTAGACAACCCGGAGATCCACGAGCTCGCCTGGAACGCCTTCAAGGAGGCGACAAAGGTTGCGAAGGACCTGGGATTATATGCTGCTGGCCAAGACTTGCTGAGTGATGCCTTCAGCGGGAACGTTAGAGGCCTAGGCCCTGGAGTGGCCGAGATGGAATTCGTTGAGAGACCGGCGGAGCCAGTGATCGTGTTCATGGCTGATAAGACTGAGCCTGGTGCATTCAACCTACCATTATTCAAGATGTTCGCAGACCCCTTCAACACTGCAGGCCTAGTAATAGACCCGAGGATGCATGAGGGATTCATCTTCGAGATACTAGACGTATACGAGGGTAAGATCGTACAGCTAAAGTCGCCAGAGGAAATGTACGACATCCTAGCACTAATAGGCACGCCCGGCAGGTACGTGATCAAGAGAATCTACAGGAAGACTGACGGAGAGATAGCAGCGGTTGTAAGCAGCGAGAGGCTCAACCTAATAGCAGGCAAATACGTTGGCAAGGACGATCCAGTCGCGATAGTAAGAGCCCAGAGCGGCCTGCCAGCCGTTGGAGAAGTGCTAGAAGCATTCAGCTTCCCACACCTAGTAGCAGGATGGATGAGGGGAAGCCACCACGGACCACTAATGCCGGTAGGACTAAAGGACGCGAAGATGACGAGGTTCGACGGTCCACCCAGGATAGTTGGACTAGGATTCCAGATCCACAACGGAGAACTAATCGGGCCCGCAGACCTCTTCGACGACCCAGCATTCGACGAGACAAGAAGGCTAGCACAGATCATAGCAGAATACATGAGGCGCCACGGGCCATTCATGCCACACAGACTAGGGCCAGAGGAGATGGAGTACACCACGCTCCCAGCAGTCCTCAAGAAGCTACACGACAGATTCAAACCATACGAGATGGGCTACAAACCCGTGATAAAGCACACAGAAGAACTAACCGGGGAGACCCACGAGTAGCCCTAACCCTAAATTCAAACCCAGGCAACCCATTATTTTACCTACAATCCTATAATCGTAGAGTACTAGGTGTTTGGATTTGAGCGAGAGGATCCTCATAGTCAACTACAAGGCATACACTCATGCATTCACGCAAAACGGTATAACCATAGCTGAAGCGGCGAGAAAACTAGTGGCAAAGTTATCGAGCACCCGGATTATTCTCGCTGTCCCATCACCACTACTCTACAAGATACTAGAGATATACGATGACGTTTACCTCCAACACGTTGATCCAGTACAGCCCGGGTCCCACACAGGCTTCCTCCCAGCCAAGGCGTTAGAATACCTGCCTGTCAAGGGTACGCTCGTCAACCACAGCGAACATAAACTCGTATACAGGAGCATAATGCAGATCATAGACGATGTTAGATCTGTTGGGAAAGAAGTCGTTGCCTGCGCCGATACGCCCGGTGAAGCGGCGGGACTAGCTTATATTAGGCCAACGATGATAGCGGTCGAGCCACCCGAGCTTATCGGGACAGGTATACCGGTTAGCAAGGCTAAGCCAGAAGTCATCACCAATGGGGTAAAAGCAGTCCATAGTATTGATCCGTCTATACCAGTATTAGCAGGTGCCGGTATAACGTCTGGAGAAGACGCTGTAAAATCGCTTGAACTAGGAGCGAGCGGAGTCCTTGTTGCGAGCGCAATAGTTAAGGCTAAGGATCCTGCTGGTAAACTGGAGGAGCTTGCAGTCGCGATGGATACTTTCTAGAGATAGCTCTCATTCCTATTATTATTTAAAAAAGGTATTATTGCGGGTGCCCTTTTTCTTAGAGGGCCTACATCTTCGTTAGTGGCTGTAGTTGGTCGATGCACTGCTTGGCTAGCCTTGCAATGCCGTCTCTTGAGAGCTTGGCTAGCTTCCTAGCCCTTCCCCTGCCCTTGACTACCTTTACTCTGTCTGTCTCGACAACGCCTAGTGACTCTAGCTCGCTGACTATCCTTAGAGCCATTGCGTAGCTGACGCCTAGCTTGTCCTTTATGTCGCTAACCGTTAGGCCCTGCTCGTTCTCCATGAGGAGAATGACTATCCTTGCGCTGACCTCAGGGTTTGCTGCCTTGAAGCAGTGCAGTAGGTGGCGTAAAGCCCTCTCAAGTTCTCCTTTATCTAATCCGACTTGTTTTGCCATTATTCATTACACCTCCTTGACTCTCTAACACATTCACTAGATTCTTTCCAGGTCATATATTGAGATTTCAAAGATTTTATTTGTTGTTGAGTCCATATACATACATACTTCAATTGCTTATCTTCAATACTTTATATACACACAAGTATAACCGTTATATAAACTCTGTATACTTCATAAACCTATAACAAACCCAACCACATATCCCTTACATTAACCGGTGGGATGAAGAGCCAACACCTAGCTGAAATATGATGACTTCTCTGCGGCTCGACCACCCAATAACCACAACGATTACAATCATCAT
>JAADGB010000069.1 GCA_013152575.1 Thermoproteota archaeon
AGGCTCATACATACACATCCACCTCCAAATATCACTCATAATCAACTGGGGGCTTTGCAATGTACCCGTTCTTCCAGAGTTCTTGATATTTCTTCCTAGCCGTGGCTATTATAGTCTGGGCCCTCTCCAGTTCCTCCTTATAGGTGGTTGTCTTCCTAGCTACTCCTAGCTCGACGGCTTTAACAGCTACGGCTGCTGCTTCCCTTGGATATACCTCCCACTCTTCCATGGTTGGGAGAATGTAGTCTTCATGTATTCCTTTCTCTCTTGCGTACTTGGCAAGTTCTTCTGCTGCTGCAATGGCCATCTCGTCTGTTACGGTCTTTGCTCTGACGTCTAGGACTCCTCTGAACACGGCTGGGAATACTAGGCTGTTGTTCACTTGGTTGGGGAAGTCGCTTCTACCAGTCGCTACTATTCTTGCTCCAGCCTCTTTTGCTTCCCATGGCCAGATCTCTGGGACTGGGTTTGCTTCGGCGAAGACAATGGCGTCCTTGGCCATTTTCGTTACCCATTCCTTCTTGATAACGCCTGGTCCAGGCTTGCTTGCTGCTACTATAGCGTCTGCACCTTCCATGGCCTTGTCTATTGGTGCTCCTGGTGGGAGTCCTCCGCCTTTCGTTTCTATGGCTATCTTGTACTTCCATGGATGGCTTATCATTAGCTTGTCGATGTCTGCCCTATCCGGATGTAGGACTCCTCTGCTGTCTAAGACTACTAGGTTTGTTGGCGGGACCCCATATAGGACTAGGAGTCTGTAGAGGGCGATGTTCGCGGCTCCAGCACCAAACAATACAATCCTAGACTTCCTCATATTCTTGCCAACAATGTGGAAGGCGTTTATCAAACCTGCGAGTGTTACGGCAGCGGTTCCCTGCTGGTCATCGTGCCACACCGGGATTTCGAGGCGTTTCCTCGCCTCCTCGAGTATGTAGAAGCACTTTGGGCTCTCGATATCTTCTAGGTTTATACCGCCGAAGGAAGGCTCAAGCGCTTCGAGGAGATCTAAGAACTTCTCCGGGTCCCTGTGTCTGTGTACTATAGGTATTGCATCTACTCCGCCTAGGAATTTGAAGATGAGGGCTTTGCCCTCCATTACAGGATAGGCTGCTTCGGGTCCAACATTACCTAGACCGAGTACTCTTGTTCCATCGCTTACTACAGCTATAGTGTTCCACCTACTAGTTAACTCGAAGCTCTCATCTGGGTCTTTGCTTATTCTTCTCGAGGGTTCCGCGACGCCTGGCGTGTACCAAATTGCGAAGTCTTTTATTCTCCTGACTGGCACCTTTGGTATTATCTCTATTTTACCACCATAGAATTTGTGTAAATTAACGCTCAAAGAGTACCAGTCTACCGTCTCCTTCCTTTTTTCTTGCAACTCTGGACGCCTCCAGTTCGATTAATGTCGTTATAATGTTAGTCATATGCCGAGGTATTATAAGAGTATAGGAGAAAGATTATGGTGGTAATAGGAGGTAGTAATAAAAATTCTAGATATTTAACCCGACTCTTCCAGTAGGATGTTCGAATACTTCTCTCTCAAAGCCCTCTTGTTTATCTTGCCTACGCTTGTCTTAGGCAGGTCTTCCACGACTAGCACCTTGTCTGGTAGCCACCACTTCGGTATCTTGCCCGTCTCTACGAAGTTCTTCATGAGGAAGCTATTGATCTCGTCAGTTGTTATCTTATCTTCGCAACCGGGTTTGGGTACGATTAGTGCTATAGGCCTCTCCTGCCACTTAGGGTGTTTCGCCGCTATAACGGCAACCTGTGCAACGCACTCGTGTCTGCTTATCGCGTCTTCTAATCTCACGCTGCTAATCCACTCTCCACCGCTCTTGATGACGTCTTTGTCTCTATCTACTATCACTATGCTTCCATCTGGGTACCATACTGCTATGTCTCCTGTGTGGAACCATCCTCCTCTCCATGCTGCCTCGGTCTTCTCCGGGTTCTTGTAGTATTCTGGGGTTATCCATGGTGCTCGTACTACGATCTCGCCCATAGTCTTACCGTCTTTTGGTACTGGCTTCATTTCTGGGTCAACGACTTGGAGGTCTACTAGTGGTATAGGCCACCCTGTTCTTAGGGCGTAGTCGAAGTACTCTGGGCTGTCGGCTGTTACTCCTGTCTTGGCTGGTGGACTGGCAAGTGTTAGAATTGGTGCTGTCTCTGTCATTCCATAGCCGACGAATACTCTCATTCCCCGCTTCTTTGCTAACTCGGCTAATCCTCTTGGTAGTGCTGATCCTCCGTTTACGAAGGTCAGCCTGCTTAGGTCGTATTTCTGACTGTCTGGGTGTGATAGTAGCATGTAGAGTATCGTTGGTACTCCTGCAGTGAAGTCTACTTTCTCCTTTTCGATTAGCTCTAGTAGGACCTCTGGCTCTAGCTTGTTCGGATACACTTGCTTCATGCCGAGTAGTGTTGCTATGTATGGTAGTCCCCATGAATATACGTGGAACATTGGGACTATGTGGAGTATCGTGTTCATGCTCGATATCCTAAAGTCTTTGGATATTGTGGCTAGGTGTAGTGCTCCGCTCATCGCGTGTAGGACTATTGCCTTGTGGCTGTGGTATGCGCCTTTTGGCAAGCCGGTTGTTCCGCTGGTGTATCCCATGGCGGCTGGCTGGTCCTCGCTGAGTTGTGGCCATTCGAATCCTCCGGCTTCCTCTTTTATGAGGTCTTCGTAGTGGTATGCTGGTAGGCCAGCGATCTTCTCTGGTACGCTGTCGGTGTCAACGACGATGACTTTCTCTAGGCTTGGGACTTTTGGTGCTATTACTTCAACTAGTTTGATGAAGTCTGCGTTGGTTATGAGTACCTTGTCCTCGGCTTGTGACATTACGTATGCAATCTCGGCTGGGGCGAGCCTGATGTTGATCGGGTGGAGGACTGCTCCCATCATTGGTACTGCGAAGTATGCCTCATAGTGCCAGTGAGTGTTCCAGTCTAGTGTTGCAACTCTGTCTAGCTTGCCAACGCCTAGTTTCGCTAGCGCTGATGCTAGTTTCTCGATCCTCTCGGCCGCCTTTGTAAACGTGTATCTGTCGACTCCCTTCTTCGTCCGGTAAACGATCTCCATGTCGGGGAAGAGTGCGAGTGCTCTCTTGTAGATCATGTCTAGGGTTACTTCATAGCCAGGTCTGACTTGAACTTTCTTTGGTAGAGACAACAATGCTTCACCCCACTAGAGGACCACTGTTTATATCATTTGATGGTCCCTGGTATTTAGCTATATGGATACCTGTCATTCAGAGTCTCAGCTTAGTAAGAGGGCTAGTGTGATATTACCAATAGTCCAGGAGAAGCCCATTATGGCATAGACTATCCCGAACGTGATCCCCCTTTCTTCCCGCTTAGTCGATGCCGCCACGTATGCTTTCGCTATGGTTTCGTAAGTTGCCATTGCAGTCCCCCACAGTACTGCGAAGATCAAGGGACTAGAGTAGAAGAGCGAGGCAGTACCAAGCGCTGAGAGTATTGGAAGTAGGGCGAGCGAGGTCTTTCCAACTCTGTCGTATAATGCACCTAGTGGTAGAGCTACGATACCGTCTACGAGCATTGCCACCGAGTATAGTGCGGCAATAGCTTCTATTGAGATTTCTCTCGATAACAGGAATCCTGCAGTGGCCCAATGGACGTAGATAAGCATTGGAAGCCCTACTGGTAGAGAGATGCGGAGGGCGTCTCTCATTATTGGTTTAATTGACCGCGCTGGTTTAGCCGCTACTTTAGGCTTGGGATGCAACGTATATGAAGCGGTCAGTAATGCAATTGCCGCTGCAGCTGGTATCGATAATAGGAGCAGTCCGCTGCTGACCCCTAGCGCTCCAATACTCCATGATATGAAGAGCGCTCCCACTATTGCTCCTGCTTGATCGAGTAGTTCGTGTATACCGAAGAGCTTGCCTGGACCGAGGCTTGCTCCCACCTCAGAGAGGATGGCGTCCCTGACAGGGACCCTCAGCCCCTTACCAATCCTCTCTATTAGGTAGAGGATGAATGCTAGCCTCCATTCACCTGCAAATGCTAGGAGTGGTACTGCTACTAGGTTTATCGAGTAGCCTATGAAGACCATTCCCCAATAGAACCGGGGAGTAGCGTATCTATAGGTAAGGAGACCCGATAGTAGCCTTCCAAGATAGGATAGGGTTTCACCTATTGATATGCTGCCAGCTACGACTAGGGAAGCGCCTAGCTCTGAGAGATATGGTCCCGAGATGCTGCGCGCTCCCTCATATGTAAAGTCGGCGAAGAAGGATACTAGCGATAGTAGCAGGAAGACGAGAATGGGCCTTGTTATTCTCTTGGTAGTCTTCAATATCGTGACCCAAGAAAATTATACGGCGGATATACACCTTTATAGTAAATAGGTGGTTTT
>JAADGB010000070.1 GCA_013152575.1 Thermoproteota archaeon
CAATACCCTTGAAGGCGATAATAAAGCCCTCGTATACTGGAGTAGTATTAGGCACCCTCCTGACACTATCAATATTCATAGTCATATCCCTCGTAACAGGATACAATATCCTATACATGATACAAGAAGCCATAACAGGCAACCCAACAACCTCGACAGACCCATTATCAAACCTGATAAGCAACCCAAGCGAAGAATACTATCGTAACCTAGCCAAGATACTCGATCTAATAGTACGCCTCTTCTGGGGAGGATAATAATAGCAAACCTACACCATTATAGAAGGGGGAGGAGTCCGAGTAATGGAATTCTCATCGCTCAAGGAGGCAATAGAAGCAGTAAAGAGGGAGAAAATCAGAGGAGCCCGGTGGAGCCTCTTCAGAATATCAAGAGCTGTAATCGAAGACCTAGAGAAGGGAATACTAGACTGCAATTCCATAGACGAGGCAGCGAGATCAATTAGAAACGCGAACAAGAGCATGGCCCCCCTAGCCAACCTGGCATACATCCTCACGGAGGCATGCAACCGGGGTAGAAACCTGAGGAGTGTTGTGGAAAACGTTATGTACCACCAGCAGAGGAGTCTAGAACTCATAATTGAGAACGGCCGTCAACTCCCAGATAACTCAACAATAGCAACCATCAGCTATAGTTCAACAGTAGAGGCGATACTCCAATCAACCAAGAAATACAACATTACAGCAATAGTCCTTGAGAGTAGGCCAGGCGGTGAAGGAGCAATACTCGCAGCGAATCTGAGAGACTCAGGGATTAAGACGATCCTACTCCCTGATACAATGATGTACGAAGCAGTGGAGAGGTCAGACTATGTACTAGTAGGAGCAGATGCTGTAACGAGAGACGGATGCTTAGTAAACAAAGTGGGGACTAGGCTATTAGCAATGATATCTAAGATGCTTGGAAAACCAGTAATCGCGGTATTCGACAGCATGAAGATACACCCCGACTCAGACTGTAAGAGTCACGTAATAGAGGAAAGATCATATCTCGCAGCTGGCTACGGGCCAGTACGGTACCCATTATTCGATCTAACCCAGGCCGATTACGTGAGGGCCGCCATTACAGAAAGGGGAGTAATCGACTTCACACCCGAGAACATAAGGAGCCTATGGTCTTCGCTCATCGAAGACATACTTTCATGAATTCCTTTATGAGGGATTATGATAGTCTCGAAATCAACAAATGTATGGACTAGATTATTCTGAGCGGTTAAAATTCAGTACAAAAGACCATTCACCACGTGGAAAAAGAAGGGTGATATGAGTATGAAGTTCCTAAGATGTAAAGAGGTACCCCCCTCGACCGGGAAAAGAGTCGCCATTATAGGCGCTGGACCAGCTGGTTTAGGAGCAGCCGGCATCCTGAGGTGTAAGGGTCACGAAGTCGTAGTTTACGACCAAAACCCTGAGCCAGGAGGCCTTGTAATGTTTGGCATACCAATAACAAGGATACCCAAGGGACCCGTAAGGAAGGGCATACAGGAGCTCATCGATGCAGGCGTCAAGTTCGTCCTAAGGACGAAGGTAGACATGACCGGCGACCTGGGACTGATGGACGAGGTAGTCTCACCAGCTGAGAGAGTCAAACTAGAGGACATCATAAACGAGTACGACGCCGTACTAATAGCGACTGGTACATGGAAGACCAGAGACATGGGGGTCCCCGGCGAGGACCTACCCTGGGTCTACCCGGCAGTAGAGTGGATAGTTGCAGTCCACATGGCAAAGTACGGTTACAAACCCTGGGATAAGGTTCCAAAGCTCGAGGGAAGAGTTCTAGTAATAGGCGGCGGACTAACCGCGGCCGACGCCGTACTAATGCCTCTAACATACGAGGAGTTCAAAGGAAAGGTGAAGGAAGTAGTTCTAAGCTACAGG
The DNA here is from genome assembly GCA_013152575.1 of Thermoproteota archaeon. Lineage (GTDB taxonomy): Archaea > Thermoproteota > Thermoprotei_A > Sulfolobales > Acidilobaceae > Thermodiscus. The sequence continues at coordinate 1,899 of JAADGB010000070.1, forward strand.
AGAACAGCCGAGTATGCCCCAATGGGCAAGAGAGAGGTAGACAACCTAATCGCTGCAGGAGCCAAGTATTGGGAACTAACCCAGCCTGTCGAGTTCAAGGAGGAGAACGGGAAGAAGATAGTGAGATTCGTCAAGATGAGGCTAGTACAGACCAGCGCTGAGAGGAGGCCGAGGCCCGTACCAATAGAGGGAAGCGAGTTCGAAGAGGAGTTCGACTACGTGCTGAAGGCAGTTGGTGTGCTGGCAACACCACCAATAAAGGATGGTTGCTGTGGAATCAAGGTTGATCCGCATGGAACAATAGTGACTGATGACAACTTCATGACAACGAGAGAGGGAGTATTCGCTGCTGGCGACGTGAGGCACGGTCCAAGCCTAATCGGCCCAGCCTTGAAGAGCGGTATGGACGCCGCAAAGAAGATCCACGAATACCTAATGAGCAAGTAATCAACTCATATCAATCCTTAATTTTATTATTTTAACGTCAAAATCCTTTACTCCTAGACAAGAACTATTCAATAATTGGCGGCGATGCTGTAGAGTCGGGATCCGAGCGCTAGAAAAGCGATGAGGAGGTAAATTGCTCACCCCCACTTAGGCCGCCTACTTCCTCAGGGTCAATCCACCTATGATGATTCCGAGGAAGAGGCTGAGAATCGCTATCACACCCATTACTAGTGGGTATGCTGGGCTCATTGCGTGCTCGTTCCCTGTTTCACTCGTTGTGGGCTGGGGTGTGGTGCTCGTCGGAGACGGGCTCTGTATCGGGGTCGTAGTCGTTTCTCCCATCGGAGGCATGGTGGTAGTTGTAGTTGTGATGTTACTGTTTGATAGCTCCCATGTCAACCAGCCGTAGAGTACAGCCCTGCTAGATGCCAGTACCGAGGTCTTTGCATTATCCGAGTGGTATACGACCCCCAACAGTAATGGTATCTGGATGGAATCGCCATCAACCCTCTTGTAGAGTGTTGAAGCCAATGTTGACAGTTGTGTAGCCGTCCTAACAGGATCCAGCGTGAAGGTGTCGTGGATAACCGCTGTTGTAAGCGCGATGGATTCTATTGAGAAGCCAATCCTAGCTATTGGGTTATCGGTTGTAAGTGCCTGTTCCGATAGGAATAGTGGTAGTTCGGCTTTACCAGTATCTGCTCCAGCCTCCTGTAGTAGTGTTTGAAGGTAGGCCGTCGTACTCCTAGCTTCCGCCTCTAACAGCCTCGATACCTGTTCAAGCCTAGACTCCGATACACCGGGTCCCTGGGTGGGTATTACCTTAGTCAGGTTATACCAGAATTCCGCCCAGAGCGATAATACCTTACCCTCGCTAAGATACTGGAGGGGTGTTGGATCGACTCCTCCGAACGTTATGGGGAGATAGTACTCACCGCCCTTCACGTCGAGCATCTTGACAGCCAACTGGTAATAGTAGGCTCCGATAGCGAGCTTCGCCCAAGCCTTCGCGAGCGTCTCAACCTCTAATGGCGTTAGCCCCGCCGTTTGCTGGGATAATTCGTTGTATGTGGCGTTTATCGTCGCGTTAACTTCCTGCACGATACCTGTAATCTTGTAACTATTCTCTATAGCCTGGTCAGCGTACATGGCGGTGTAGGCGTATTCTAGGGAGTTCACGGCCCTTAACGCGGCCTGGTACGTGAGGCCATTATCGTAGAGCGACTTTGCATCGTTTATGGCGCTTGTTGCATTGCCGACCAGCTTCTTGATGTAGGAGTTATCCGCGTTCACTAGGTTGGACACTATGTTATCCACAGTCCTGTTAGCATACTCTATGAAGGAGTGTATAGCGTCCTTAGCGTATTCTGGGATGGTGACGTCACTAGCTGGAGTGGTAATCGACCTGTTAGCGACAAGCTTGAAGCCCTCCTCGAGAGATGCTACACTCTCAACCCTGACACCAAGTTCTGAACCGTACTCGGTGAGGTTAACCGATACAGGGACCCTCTCGACCCTCACAAAGGGCCCGATCCTCTCATACTTGGTCTGGTAGTAGGTGTATACCTCCTGGCCAGCTGGTATCATGAATAGTTTGACTCCAACGCTGGAAGCCGCTTCAAGCTTCTCCTTCAAACCGCCAACAGGTCCAATACTGGTATCAGGCTGAATCATCCCAGTCACAGCAAAGTATCGTCCACAAGTAACGTTCTCCAAGGCAAGAAGGGTGGCTAGAGCCATAGCGAAGCCCGCGCTTGGACCACCTATTATGATAGAATCAGACTGGATGTCATAGAAGAAGTCATACTGAGTCATATCAACACCGGCCAGGAGGCTTGCGGCGAACGCCGCTATCCTTGCACTACCCTGGGTGTCTACCATGGAGGCTGGGCTTGTTGAGATGTATACTCTACCAGAGCCTGGATAAGCAACTCTAACTGTAAGGTTTCCAGCAACGCCTCCTCCACCGCTGGAGACGGCTACGATATACACGCTGCACTCCCTAATCCATGAGTAGC
>JAADGB010000071.1 GCA_013152575.1 Thermoproteota archaeon
TGGGGGTTGGGATGACCCCTGCGTGTAGTATGAGGTATCGGAGAAGTAGTGCTCCTATAAGGGTTAACCATCCTGCTATAGCTGACATTATTATCACTGGAGTTGACTCTTCCTTCCTTCTCAGTGTGTAGCCTAGGAGTATCATTAATGGCACAATTAGCCCTGCTATCACTACACCTATCCAGAAGGCGGCTGCTAGGTCGCCTGATATCAGTCTAAGTGCTGATTCCCTAGCCCCTGGACTGCCCCATAGTGAGATGTTGAGATATGCGAATAGTATGAAGAGTTCACCTATAATCACGTATGCATCGAGTCTCTGGAGCTCGAGCCTTATTCGCACTGCGGCTTCTCTGAATGATGGGCTGGTTTTCAATAGTATTGGTGATACGACGGCACAGTATAGACATAGTCCGCATGATATTGCGGAGGCGACGAAGAGTACTGGGAGTAGGGGTGTATTCCAGAATTGTACGCCTCTTGCGGCGGCTAATAGGAAGCCTGTGTATGCTGCGGTTGCTAGGCCTAGGAATGCGGCGATCCCTCCTATCGCTGTTATGTACTTTCTATATTCTCTCTTGCGGAGTAGTCCTAGTCCAGGGATGAAGGGTAGCGTGTATAGCCCTGAGAATATTGTGAATAGTACGATGATGTATGTTCCTATTGTCATCCAGGAGTGTAGGTTGAGTTTGGGGCTTGTGAACATTGCCAGGACGTTCTGGGGTCTGCCGAGATCTATTATGAGTAAGAGTATACCCACGACTATTGCAATAAAGGATGCTAGTCCGCCTGCGAGGCTCATGGCCCTGTTTTTCTCCCTTACCCAGTAATAGTATGCTATAGGCAGTGTTAAGCCGGCAAGGCCGCCGAGGAACAAGTAGCCTGCTATTATCCAGCCCCACCAATCCTGGCCCACGAATACGAATTCTTCCATACCCATATCACCCCGCTAAGGAGGAATAACGTATACCTTGGGCTTCGTTCCCAGCGAAGCTCCTACCGGTATGGCGTGTTTAGCCAGTTTGGCTACTTCGCTGTTGGGATCGTCGAGATCGCCGAAGACTATTGAGTCGGTTGGACAAGATGTTGCGCAGGCGGGCAGTAATCCCTGCTTGAGCCTGTGATAGCACATTGTACATTTATCGGGTCCTCCGAGGGCTTCGTTTACGTATCTTGCATTGTAGGGGCACGCCGTTATACAATACTTACATCCAATGCATAGCTCGTAGTCAACAAGTACCGTTCCTTCATCAGTCCTATATGATGCTCCTGTTGGACATACGCTAACGCATGGTGCGTCCTCGCAGTGCATACAGGTATGATGGTAGCTTATTCTTAGCACTGATGGGAACTTTCCATCCTCTACGACCCTGATATCTCTCCTTCCACCCAGTGGTACGGTTGCCTCATCGCTGAGTTCCTTGAGTACTTGCGTGTTCTCCTCAGTACATGCGGCTACGCAGGCGCCGCAGCCGATGCAAGTGGAGAGGTTTATTACGAATCCATACCTAGGCATATGCTCTCACCCTCACAATGAAATCCTGGTCCGCGGACGACGCCGCGGGGTTCTTGTAGTCCACAATGACCGGCTTGATTAGACCGTCTCCTCCCCTTGTTCCGAAGTCGTAGCTCTTCATGAACTGGGATAGCTGGCCCGTTCCGTGGGGTATGAAGATCACGTCGGGCCTTACGGCCTCCGTAACGTGTACTCTGGCGAGGAGCTTGTATGTTGGGGCATGTACTACTGTGTTGGGGTTGAAGGGCCGTGAATACTCTACAATGACGTAGTCGCCTTCCTTCACTCCTATCTTCTCGGCTGTGCTCGGGTGAATCCATACCTTGTCTGCGTGGTGCTTTGCTAGGAAGTAGCGTAGCCATTCGTTGTTTACAGTCTTCGAGTGCCTATTCATTGCGAAGACTGACGATACTACAACTAGCTCTCCTGGTGACAGGCTGCCGTTGTAGGTGAATGTATCCTTCCAGGCTGGAAGCGGGTCATATCCATTCTCGGCTAGCTCGGTTATCAGGATCTCTATTCTACCAGACGGCGTCATTAGACTGGAGAGATCCTTCGGCTTCCATGGTACGCTTATAACTTTCTTCTGGCTCAGCTCTTCGAGCGTTATGTTTGTTCCTAGCTTCTCATTGTAAGCGTCTATCATCTTCTTGAGCTTCTCCTCACTACTTAGGAGGAAGTATTCTGAGAAGTACTCCTTCTCCAGTGTATCAGGGCTGATGCCAAGGCGTTCGCCGATCTTGTATGCTAGTTGTTTTGTTATCCAGCCCTCGCTCTTTACATCGGGATACACTGGTTCAATACCGTCTACCCAGTGTATGCGGTATGTTATGTCGAAGCTCTTGGAGAATCCTATCGATGGGCCTCCTTCGAGGAATAGCTTCTCTGGTAGGACTATGTCTGCTAGGGTGGCCATCTCGTCCGGGTATATGTTGACGTTTACTACTATACCGTTGTTATCTTCTACGACGTGCTTTATCGCCTTCTCTATTAGTTCGTAGTCCATGAAGGCTTGGAGGCCCTGGCCCCATATGATGAGGACTTTGACAGGGTATGGATAGTCGTTTAGGATGTTGTACCAGATCTTCTGGTATGCACCTTCCTTGGTGTGCTTATTGTATACTGGGAACTTCTCCCTCTCGTCGATGGTCTTGCCCTGATACTCGTCGGGGATTGGGTATAGGTCTGAGAACTTCTTCTTGGGCTTCTTGCTTATCGCCTTTGATATGAATTTCGCCGTCCTGTTTAGTATCCATCCTCCACGCACTTCGATGTTTCCTGTTAGAGTCATCAATAGCGCGATAGCCTTGTAGGTTTCGACGCCTTGCTCCCTGTTTGGACCGGTACCACCTGAACGCTTCCAGTGCGGTATGCTTGCTGGCTTGACTGTTGCGAATTCCCTCGCTATCTCCCTAATCTTTGAAGCTGGCACTCCACTTACTTGTTCCGCCCACTCGGGAGTGTACTGGGATATCCTCTCTTGTATCAGGTAGAATGCTGTAGCTACACTCTTTCCATTGTATTCTCCGCTCCATGTTAGGGCTGGTGATTTCGCGTTGGCGAGTGGTACGATATCGTTGACCGCTTCGTCATAAACTAGTAGGTTTCCATCTTCGTCCTTCACGTAGGTATAGCTGCCTGTATCGACTAGTATTGGCGCGTTGGTGTACTTTAGAAGGAAGTCCTTGTCATATAGTCCTTCACTTATGATCACGTTAACCATTGCGAAGGCAACCGCGGCGTCAGTCCCGGGCTTTATCGGTATCCATTCAGTAGCTTTGCTTGCCGTTTCAGATAGCCTGGGCTCGAATACAATTATCTTGGCACCATTCCTCTTGGCGGCTGAGAATAGCCATGCAAATGGGTTCTTTGACTTACCAGCACCCTGGTCGAAGCCGAAGCTAATAATTAACTTGGAATTCTCCATGTCTGCATTTGGCAATCCGCCGAACATTGGTTTCAGCGTCACGTCCCATGAGGAGTGGCAAGTTGAGTGGTGTTTGATCACGTTTGGCGTGCCTATGAGGCTAGCGAGCGCGGATCCCTTACCGTGTCCTATGAACACTATCGACTGGGGACCCCACGTCTTTATTGCCTCGGCGATCTTATCGGCTATTTGATCCAGTGCTTCGTCCCAAGAGATCTCCACCCACTTGGGATCAATCATTTCCCGTACTGTTCCTTTCTCATCGATGACAAAGCCTCTGTCTGGGTTGGTTCGTTTAAGCGGTTTCTTCAACCGGTCTGGATCGTAGAGCATCTTCAGGGATGTTTTACCCTTGACGCAAGGCGTGCCATGAGAGACCCAGTCCTGCGGGTCCCCTTCAATCTTGACTAGTTTTCCTGTCCTGTCTATGTACCCCTTTAGAACGCATCCTCCACCGCATATTCTGCAAACAAAGTATCTCTCCTCGAGACCCTTAGGCTCGGCGAGCTCCTGTAGCAGAGCTTTTTTATCTTTTTCCTTGAGGAATATTGGTTCGAGACCAGATTTTGAGGCGGCAATTATCGCTGTGGTGACTGCTGCTAATTTTAGGAATTCTCTTCGTTTGAGTTTAGGCATTAGGATATTCCCCCATATACATATATGACAATATATAAGTTTATATGGATTTTACGGGGACGACATATAAGCAAGACAGATATTTGCATATGAATACTCCATTAACGTATATACATGATTATTTGGAGGAACAACATGGAGTGCAAGGAAACTCTCGCATTTCTCCTCAAGAATACCTCAATACTATTAATGAATCCTAAAACTATACATAATAATTATATAAATAAGATAGCTCATATCGAGACCACAAAATGTAACCTAGACTCATGCCACAAGG